>JBBRGR010000222.1:0-4656 GCA_038223815.1 Gemmatimonadales bacterium | reverse complement strand
CCGGGGCCGCGGCCCCGTGGCCCGGCTCTAACTGGCGGGGGGGGGGGGGGGGGTGGCGCTTGGGGCGTTCCCCAATGGTTGGGCATACCTCACCCGGGGGCGGTCCGGCCCCGGGACGTGGACGGTGAACAAAGGAGGCTGTGTCATCCTGAGCGGAGCGACGGCGTAGCCGGCGCGCAGTCGAAGGACCTTAATCGTGACGAACCATCGCGACCGTTCGTTTCACCCGTCCCCCTCACCCCTCACCCAGCGGGGCCATCGGCCCCGCCCCGTTCACCGTTCACCGTTCACCGGCCGTCATTGTCATCCTCGAAAACGGATACCCCCCACACCCTGTCCTCGGCGCGGCCCGATTGGCCGCGGGCGTCGCCTCGGCGGCCTCGCGGCTCGGAGCATCCCAGGCGGTCAGGCAGAACCCCCACGTATACGGCGGCATCCCGGCGAGCGGCATCCAGTCGATCCGGCTCCACCGCCCCTGCTCCGCCGAATTGCTGGAGTCGTTCTGGGCGATCAGATACTGCTCGGCGACGTTCCAGCGGACGATTCTGTAGCGGTTCCGTGTGCCATGCTGCCAGAGCGACTCGGAGACGATGTGGCGTGAGCCGTAGTCATCGGTGAAGGTGCCGATCACCAGAGCGGGTGGGGTGCTCGCGGCTGGCGTCGCGACCGGTGGGGCCGGTTGGCAGGCGGCGAGGAGGAGGAGGGGGGCGAGAATCCGGAGCTTCATGACGGCAAGCTAGATGCACGAACGATCGGCCCCAAGGGAATGGGGATGGAATCCACCCGCGCTAATGAATTGTTCCAACTCGCAGCAGTTCACGACCCTGCGGGCCGTCGGGCAGCTTTCTCAACAGGACCGAGGAACCCATCACGTCGATGACGGAGGTTGATGCGTCTGTGGTGAACTCGATCGGTGCTCCCGCTTCACCCTCTCGAGGGAAGACGACCCAGCGCCGCGGAAATGGTCCCGATGCTTCTGGAGCCTCTCCGCTGCGCCTCCCGAAAGCCCGGCCGTCAGAACCCACCTCCAACGTGATCAGGGGAGGATGCACCGCGGGAACGACGAGCCGTTTGTCTGCCAGCGACTTCACGGCACCACTTGCCATACCCAGGCGCCCCGCAGCAGCCACCCAATCCTTCTCTAGGCGATCGCGCTGCCCCGGCGGCACTGGCACGGGCTCCAATATGAAATTCCTCGGAGCACCCTTCAGCGTGCCGCAAGCATCGTATCGTGAAAGCTCCACTTCGACACGGTCAGCGGCAAAGCGTGCGCGACTGGCCACCACCAGGCTTGCAGTGGACATATCGGACCCAGGCCGAGGAGTCTTTCTGTACGACTGCCAGAAAGTGATCGGGCGCCCCTCATGCACTACTTGGAACGCGTATGCCGAATCCGGCATACTCCAGACTTCCACCACCTGATCGCGCTTGGCGTCGGCGAAGACTCCGACGGAAGGTGCCTCGCTCGGCTTGGATCGCGTGACCACCCAGAGGCGGCATCCCGCATTACCGCCCAAACTCACGTTCGCCCGACCAACTCGCTGAATCGCCGCAGAGGGGGGCGGGAGAATCTCGGACCGCAGGTAGCGGCCCGTTGACAGCCCAAAGACCGATGTCCGTCGCAGGGTCGCATCGTGAACGTAGACCTCTCCGTCGGTGATCCACAGCGAGCCCATCGCGCGAAATTCCCCAGGACCTTCCCCCCTCCGACCTGCGCGCCACGCCACCTTCCCGTCCCGATCGAGTGCCACAATTGACTGAGTCTGTAGATCCGCCACGACGAGGCCACGCTCGGTTAGCCTGCTAAGCTGACTGGCCGAAAAAATGGCTGTGTCGATTTCCGTATCGACCAGGACGGGGCCTACCCGCAGTTCGCGCAATTGCGCCGCTGA
Source organism: Gemmatimonadales bacterium (assembly GCA_038223815.1). Classification (GTDB taxonomy): domain Bacteria; phylum Gemmatimonadota; class Gemmatimonadetes; order Gemmatimonadales; family GWC2-71-9; genus Palsa-1233. The sequence continues at coordinate 2,764 of JBBRGR010000222.1, read as the reverse complement.
ACTCGACGCCGACATGAGCAACACGGCGAGCACCGCGCACGCGCGAATGCGCAGGGAGCGGACGCTCCGACAGCGGAATGCAGTGCAGCGCATTGGTAGCGTCATACCAATTCTCCGGAACGTGTCTGAGCCTCATGCCCTACTTCCCCACCGTGATCCAGGCGAGTGCCGTCGTCTTCGCCGTGCCCTGCGTGACCGTGAGTTGCAACCGATAGCGCCCTGGCGCCAGCGACTTGAGACCGAGGGTCCGGGCGACTTCACTCCGGTCAGCAGTGGCCGGCGTGTCGAATCCGATCGTGAGCCGCGGCTTGCCACCTGCGGGCATCTGCGCGTCGAAGAGCTCGAGACGACTCGTGTAGTTCGCTCTCAAGGTGAGTCCGGAGACCTGGTAGTATACCTCCGCCTCACTCCCCTTGGGATAACTGTTCAGCGGATTGAGCGGGACCGCCATCGCCCCCGACTGCCAGCGCACACCGCTCCCTTCGCGGCCGAGCACCAGGTCGGAGACGCGGAGCGCACCCGCGGCCGGGGGCAGATCACCGCACGCCCTTCACCTCGCGTTGGCCGACCCAGAGCGTCGAAACGCGTGCACGCTGAGCCCCAAGAATCCATCCTCGTCCTGCTGCGCAAGCTGGACCGTGCCACGCCCGAATCCCACGACTCGGCACGGAGCACGCCCACACGACAGGGCAGAGGCGTCCAGCACTCCTTGAATAGTGCCAGTGGAATCAAAGTGGGTCCATTGCCACGGGTCGCCCGGCCATCGGATGTAGGCACTCACCCACAGACCGCCCGAGTGATCGGAGCGGGCATCTCCAAAGAATGGCCAGGTCAGTGGCCGGACCTCGCCATCCTGACGCACTGGGCGGCGGAGCGTTTGGCGGCGCGCGTTCGCTGAGGGAAACTGCAGTTCCAACAGGCGGGCGTGCTCCCGTCCCGACATCACTGGCCGCACGATGTCGCTGCGCCACGTTGCCAACAGCATCCCCTGTGCGGAGTGCCGGCGAATCTCGCCCGATTTGCTGTCGACGACGAAGAGGTGTTGGGCGTGGGCAACCACATGGACCGGGTAGACGACGCCCCGATCAACAGAGGTGGCGGGAAGTGTCGCGATTGCCGCGATCAGGCGTCCATCGAGTGCCTCGCGCTCGATGCTCCACTCGGGGGACCGAGCGCCGGCTGTGACCGTCCGAAGGGTGGCGATCGTCCCGTCATCGAAGCAGGCATCGCGGAGCACAGTCCCCTGCAGCGGACGCACCGAGGAGAGGCGGCCCTCAGGCGAGACGATACCGATCCGGGCGTTCCCTTGATCGTAGGCGACTGCCGTGTCGCCCCTGGTGAGGCAGAGGCTACGCAGCTCGACAAACTCTCCTGGACCCGTCCCCGCTCGGCCTGCTGAGGCGAGCGCGTTGCCTTGCTGAGTCAGAGTCCAGACTCGAGATCGGTCGATGGTCATCCATGATCGATCACTCCGCTCGACCGCCACGATGTTGCCGCGCTGCCAGAGTGATCCTCCCACCGCACTGTCGAGACGTCGTGCGTCGATGGAAGCGATCGGAGACTCGTTGATCGTGTATCGCGGATGGTGCTCCGTGTCGACGCGATACTCGACCAATCGTACCCCCATGCTGTCGATTGGCGGCTGTGCGGCTCGCGCTGATTCGCCGCACGCTACACTGCCGAGCAGCAGGAGCACCATTCCAGCGACCCGCTCGGTCACCGAGTGAGGCGGGCCATTCGCGTCGCGCGTGCGTCCTGAACGAATTGGTCTAGTCGTGCACTATCCGGGATCCCGCCGAGGCGGAGTCCGTTGACGATGATGGTGGGCGTGCCTGTGCCGCCAACACCGATGGCAAGCTTGGTGTCCGCCTCGAAACGCGGAGCATGTGCAGGGTCGGCAAGGCAGTTGCCGAATGCCGTGAGATCACGCACGCCGCTTTCAGTGGCGAACTCCGGATAGGATTTCATGCCGAGGGAATCTTGCTTGAGGTAGAGCAGGCTGTGCATCGCCTCGAACTGTCCCTGTGCCGCGGCGCACTCGGCGGCACGGGCCGAGGGGAGCGCGAAGCGGTGGTATGCCAGTGGCCAATGGCGGAAGACGACGGCCACATCCTCTGGATACGCGCGCTGGATCGGCCCCAGGGCGCGAAACTGGAATGAACGACACGCCGGACACTCGAAATCCGCGAACTCGACGATCTCGACGGTCGCATTGGCAGGTCCGATGCGCAGCGTACCTGCACGCACCTGCTCCCAATCCGCATTGCTGAGCGTGGAGTCAGGCCGTACCCCTGGTGGGGGCGGTGGTGGCGGCGGGAAGAACTCGCGGCGGACCAAGAGGAAGGTCACGACCACTGCGCAGGCCACGGACAAGACGGTGCCAGTGGTCGAGAGGATCGACTTCAGGGAAGCTTTCATGCGCGGAGACTCGACATGGGGGGAGAGGCCCGGCGGCGTGGAGGGATCGCGCCGCCAGAACCTCAACAGGGGAATACGGCCTCAGGCTTGGCCGTAGTAGCAGGCGATGTATCCGGCCCATTGCGCTCCTGAGGGCGCGCCCTCGGTCCCTGGCGTCATTGTCCCTTGGTAGGCCCAACCAGAATTGGCAGTACATCCTCCAGAGGTTGGCTCACCACACGACGGGAAGGCTTGGGCGCAGACCGATTCACCACTGGGGCATTCGCCGTTACCAGCCCAGAACCACGCCTCCATCAACCCCATGCACGGGAGTTCGGCTGACGCCTGCTTGGGTCCCATCGCCAAC
>JBBRGR010000221.1:0-4676 GCA_038223815.1 Gemmatimonadales bacterium | reverse complement strand
GTAGCTCGCTTGGCGTGTTGCTCGAAGCCTCGGGGGACGTCGGTGAGGCCGAGGCGCACCTGCGGCATGCTCTCGGCGAAGACCCGACCATTCCCCAGATTTCCAAGAACCTCGGCGACCTGCTCTATCGGGCTGGGCGGTGGGAGGAGGCGGAGGAGGCGTATCAGCGGGCCTCCAAGCTGGCGCCCGCGCTCGGCGATGATCTCTACTTCAGGCTCGGCAACCTGGCGTGTCGCCGGGCCGACATGTCCGTCGCGCGTCAGCATTGGGAAGAGGCGGTGCGGCTCAATCCTGAGCACGCGTTGGCACGCGCCAACCTCAGTGGATCGCGAGGGCGGGAATGAGTCTGGACACCCTGGAGCGACTCCGAGCGGAACACGCCCGGCTCGCGGCGGCGTTGAGCGCGGCGCCCACCGCGGGGGATCGTGCGGCGATCAAGGCCGACATTGTCGTCCTCTTCCGCCGAACGGAACAGCTCATCACCGAGTTGGCGACCTTCAAGGACGGAATCCGCGAGTTGGTGGAGGGTTTCAAGTCATTGCCGGGCGAGAGTGCGGTGTCGGTGCGCTATGATCACATCGGCGCGACCACGTATGTGGATCGCGGCTGGTCGATGCTGGCCGGGGGCGACTGGGCGGCGGCCGCCACGGCGCTCCGCGAGGCCGCCATGCGCGACCCGAGCAACCGTGACGCCCGGGCGCTGCTCGCGTGGGCCCTGGCGCGCTCAGGCGACGGCGAAGGGGCGCTGGCGCTCTGTCGTCCGATTCTGGAGGCCGACGCCTCGCACGGGCTCTCACGCGTCGCAGTCGGCCTGGTACTGTTTTTTCGCGACCAGTTGGACGAGGCCAGCTCGCATCTGGTCCATGTGGCCTCCAGCGGCGATCCGCGCGCAATGCTCTACGCCCACTACTGGCTCGGCGTCGTGGCCTTGCATCGCGGCGACGCGGGGGCTGCGGTGGAGTCGCTCCGCCGTGCCGTCTCCCTCGGCCCGAACCTGGGGGAGGGGTGGGCAGAACTCGGGCTCGCCCTCTGGCACACCGGCGCCACCGCTGATGCGCGTGAGGCGTGGGCGGTCGGGGCGCGGATCCGGCACTCTCCCCATGCCGCCCGGAGCAGTGAGTTGGCCGCGCTGATAGCTGCAGGAGGGGTACCACCACGCTGGCCGCCGCGCTGATGCTCCTGCTCGCCCTCCAGGGGGGCCCGAGTCGGGAGGCCACGATCCGTCTGACCACTGGGGACGTGACCGTGGTGACCACGCCGAGCCTCGAGGGGGTGGGTCGCGCGCTGGCGGCTGCTGCCGCTGAGCGGCCCGAGTGGCTGGGGATGGGGCAGGTCCCGCTCGGTCCGCTCACGATTGCCCTGGTGGCGGATCGCGAGACATTCCAACGCTGGTCCCGGGGGCAGCTCCCCTCATGGGGAGCGGGGATGGCGCTCCCGCAGCGGGGCCTCATCTTGGTGCGTGCCGATGGCGGTGATCCGCTCGTGACACTGCGGCATGAGCTTGCCCATATGGCACTGCATCGCCGGATCGCGGGGCGGGTTCCCCTCTGGTTTGACGAGGGGTACGCGGTGGTGGCGGCCCGCGAATACGGTCGGATGGCTGCGCTCCGCCTCAACATGGCGGTGGCCGCTGGGCGGGTGCCGAGCCTCCTCCGCCTGGATGGGATGCTGCGCGGGTCGGAGGGCGATGCCACGGCGGCCTATGCGTTGGCCGGCTCGGCCGTGGCGGAGCTGGCCCGACGCCATCCGTCCGGCACGCTCGATCCGTTGCTCGATCGGCTCGCGCGCGGGGTCCCGTTCGATGACGCCGTCCTCGCCACGACCGGCCTCTCGGTCGACCGGTTCGCCGACACCTGGCACCTGGCGACCCGTCGGCGCTACAACTGGGGAATCTGGTTCGCGACGGGCGGCATCTGGCTGGTCTTGGCGATGGTCCTCGCGTGGGGGACCGCGTGGCGACGGCAGCGGGACGCGCCACGACGGGAGGCGTTGAACGTTGGCTGGCACCTTCCGCCGGATGACGAACCGATTACAACTCCGGAAAATCCGCCGATTCCGCTTGACCGACCGGACTTCCGCGGCTAGCCTCCTGAGCTATGCCACTCACCGAATCGCCGTCCGAACGTCCCGCGACGCTCTTCACGCGCCGCAATTTGCTCCTCCTCGGGGTTGCCCTGGCAACCATCGGGTCCGGGTATGCCGTGCTGGTCAGCGGATCCGCGAGTGCCGCCGCCGTGCTGCTGGTCCTCGGGTATCTGGTCTTGTTTCCGCTGGCACTGCTTGCCTGATCGCAGGGCCGCGGGCGAATAGCTCAGTTGGTTAGAGCGCCTGCCTTACACGCAGGATGTCGGGGGTTCGAGTCCCTCTTCGCCCATGGCCGACGTGCGCTTCGCGTTGGCTGGACCGTCTCTCAGGGTGTACCTCACGGAGGTCTACGGGATGTTGCAGCATGTCATGTCGATCACGCTCGTCGCGGCGATGGCTTCGGCCACGCCCGCCCCGTCGCAGATTCGGGCCAACTCGGCCATCTACGTCGCCAGTTCCAAGCCGATCCCCGGCCTCATGGTCGCCAACCCGGTCCTGACCGCCTCCGGTGATTCGTCGGTGTCGGTGACCGTGGCCGACGGCATCCGTGATCGCCTCACCCGCTCAGTGGGCGGCAGCTATACCGTCGTCTCCAAGCGGAATATGAACACCGCGCTGGCCACGTTCGGCTTTGCGGAGAATGAACTGCTCAATTCTTCCTCGGCGACGCGCCTCGCGGGCCAGATCGGCGGCACCAAGCTGATCGTCACGTCGGTCCTCGCGAAGGGGACCGATGGCCGCTACACCGTGACCGCGCGGGTGGCAAATGTCGGCGGGACCATTGATGCCGGGCACGTCGTGACGGTCGCCCAGGCCGCGGGTCAGCCGCTGGCGGATTTCGGGTCCAAGATCGCCGATGGATTGCTGCCGGCGCTGAAGGCGTGGCCCGAGGCGACCAGCTGCATCGACCAGGCGAGCACCAAGCCGGAAAAGGCCACGGAAGCTGCTGCCAAGGCGTTCAAGACGATGCCAGGCCTCGGCCTCGCTTCGTACTGCCTCGCGGAGCTTGCCAAGAAGCGTGACTCGGCGGGGACCACCACCCTGCAGGCGTGGCAGGATGTGGTGAAGGGCGACCCGCTCTCGCTGACGTCATGGAACGAGATCGCGGTGATCTACCAGATCCAGAAGGATTCCTCGAAGGTCATCGACACGTATCAGCAGATGCTTCGCATCGCGCCGACCAACCAGGTGCTCCGCGACGCGTCGTACAAGGTGTTCGCCGGCTACGGTCGCCCCGACGCCGCGATGGCGGTCGTCAATGAAGGAATCCGGCTCGACCCGGCCAACACCGACTGGTACGACCTCAAGTCGAACGTCTGCATCGGTCAGGGTGATCTTGCCTGCGCCATCGCATCGCTCGAGGAGGTCTATGCCATCGACTCGACCCGCGCGGACACCAATTTCTACGCCAAGATCCTCTACGCGGCGCAGCAGAAGCCCGACACGGCCAAGTACGTGCTCTGGGCGAAGCGGGGCGCGGACAAGTATCCGAGCAGCCCGGGGATCCTCGAGGAGCTGGCCATCGCCTACGGGTGGGTGGGGCAGTCCGAGCAGGCCGTCAACACGGCCAGACAGATGATCATGGTCGATGACACCAAGACGAGCGCGCTCATGCGGGTCGTGAAGTCGCTGATCGACGGGAAGAAATATCGGGAGGCCATGTCGCTCGCCACGACGGTCAAGGGTCTCTCCGACGTGGACGTGAAGAACGACTACGCGGGGATCCTCCTCGTCCCGGCGGATTCATTGCGGCAGGTCGCCCCGCTGGACACGGCGCTCGTCATCGGACTGAGCGACGCGATCCTGCGGGTTGCTCCGTCGAATGCGAATATCGTGACCTATGCCAACTTCTTCATTGTGGTCGCGTTGGTGCCGTCGCTCACGCCGATGTCGCAAGCCGTGCGCGCCACCTCGGCGACGTGCGAGGGGACCCGGCACTATGACGCCATGCTCGCCAAGCTCGAAGCGTCGGCCCAGGCGATCGTCGGCAGCTCGACCGAGGCAATTGCAAACTACGGACGCAGCGTGATTGCGCCGGTGCAGGCTGAGCGGCCCGCGGTGACGTCCATGCTCGGTCAGCGCTGCAAGTAGCCCTTCCCACGAGTGCGCAGGCTGCCTATATTGGCGGCCTGCCCAATCGGGGGCTGTAGCTCAGTTGGTTAGAGTGCCGCACTGTCACTGCGGAGGTCGCGGGTTCGAGCCCCGTCAGCCCCGTTTACATCATCCCGTCCCGGCATGCCGGGCGGGGTGTTTTGTTTCCCGGACCCCATGACCGACTCCCTGCACGTCCCAGTCCTGCTGGAGCCGATCCTCGCCCGTGCGGCGGGGGCGACGCGTGTCGTGGATGGCACCTTGGGACATGGCGGGCACGCAGCGGCCTTCCTGGCGGCCGGCGCCGAGGTGCTGGGGATCGATCGCGACCCCGATGCGATCGCGACGGCGCAGGCCCGCCTCGGCTCGGCGCGGATGCAGTACCTCCTGGCGCCGTATGCCTCGTCCGAGGCGGTCGCGGCCGTCCGCGCCTTTCACCCAGACTTCCTGCTCCTCGACCTCGGCGTCTCCTCGCGCCAACTCGACGATGCCACGCGCGG
>JBBRGR010000220.1:0-4678 GCA_038223815.1 Gemmatimonadales bacterium | reverse complement strand
GTGATGCAGGTTCCGCTCACCAAGCCGCCGTACGGCACACTCACGGCCATCGATCTGGCCACCGGCGAACAGCGCTGGCAGGTGCCGGTCGGCGACGACCTCGCCCTCCGTGCGCATCCCGCCCTGGCAGGTCGTGAGATGCCACCGTTCGGGGTCGCGGGTCCGGTCGGCGGCGTGACCACCGCGGGGGGCCTCACCTTGCTCACGGGTGGCGGCGATGTGCTCTTCGCCGTGGCCACGCGAACGGGGGCCGTCGTCTGGAGTGCTCCGCTGGCAGGGATCGGCTGGGCCAATCCCATGACCTATCTCCACCAGGGGCGACAGTTCATCGTGCAGGCCGTGGGGAGCGGGATCGCCTCACGGCTGGTCGCCTTTGCCCTGCCAGTGGGACCGGCCCCATGAATCGCGTCCTCTCGTGCGGTCTCGTGACCGCGCTGCTCCTCCAGAGTGCCTGTCGTGAGGCGCTGTCCACCAATCAACGGACCGCCGACTCGATCGTGGCATCGCTCGCCGATAGCCTCACGGCGATCACCGGTGCGCGGGGGTGGCAAGCCGTGGATTCGGTGCCCCACCTGCGGCTCGAGGGGGCGACCGCGAAGATCGGTGATCGTGCCTTCCTGATCGGTGGCTTTGGCGGCCCCGAGCTCGACGGTCTCCTTGACGTCGATGTCCTGGACCATCGCACCGGGCACTGGAGTCGGGCAGCCGATCTTCCCGCGCCAGTCACCCACATGCAGGCCGCAGTCGTCGGTGACACGGCGATCTGGATTGCCGGGGGATTTCATGGCCGCCACCCCGCGCCGCCCACCGACGCCGTCTGGCGGTATGATGTCGCGGCGGACCGCTGGCTCGCTGGTCCTGCGCTCCCTGCACCGCGTGGGGGCGGCGCCCTCCTCGCGCTCGGCGACACGCTGTACTTCGTCGGGGGTTGGTCCGAGGATCGTGCGACCGATCGCCGGGAAGTGTGGCGCCTGCTGCCGCGTGCCGCGCGGTGGGATGCCCGTGCACTGATTCCAGAGGGACGTGGCCATGTGGGTGCGGTCAGCGCCAACGGCAAACTCCTGCTTCTTGGGGGTCAGCAGAGTCATGATCTCGCGCCCGTCGATCTGCAGAGCGCGTGGTCATACGATCCGGCGGCTGATCGATGGATGCCGCTCGCCGACGCTCCGATGACGCGATCGCATGCCGAACCGGCGACGGTGCGCTGGGGTGATTGGGTGCTGGTCCCCGGTGGTGGCGACATCGGGAGTGGACGGCGGTACATCGCGGACGTCCTCGGGTACGACGCGCGTCGTGATCGGTGGCGTCGTCGGCCCGATCTCCCGCTCAAATTGCGGGGCGCGCATGCGTGGCTCGGCGGCGACACGCTGCAGATCACCGGCGGGGCCGACGCGAACAATGCGCCGTCCAATTGGATACGATGGAAGCACGCCCTGCGCGGCGAATGGATGCTCCTTCCCGGCGAGGGTCCGAAGGTGAACGACGCCTCCATGGCCGTGGTCGGCGATGACCTTGTGCTCTTTGGAAGCCACCAACGCCCCACCTGGCGCTATGATCTCCGCGCGGGTCGGTGGAGTGATGAGGACGCATTCCCCTTCCGGCCACGCCAGGGACAAATCCTGACGCTGGCGAGTGAAGGAAGCCAGCTTCAACTCCTCGGCGGTGAGTCGGTGACCGGGTCCCATGGCGTGGTGCAATCGTTTGATGGGATGCGGCGGCGCTGGTCGCCCGGCCGCATCGCTCCGCCTGGCCTTGCCACTCCCGAGATTGTGATCGCCCAGGGGGTCACCTGGTTGGTGAGCGGTCCACGCACGCCGACCGACAGTGGTGCGGTCTTTCGGCTGGATTTGCAGGGTCGGTGGGACTCCGTGACGAGCCTCCCGCACCCGCGGCACCGCCCCGTGATCGCCACCGACGGCACATTGGTCTGTCTCTTCGGCGGCGCCGTCCCAGGCAAGGCGAGCTGGTCGAACGACGTGCAGTGTCTTGATCTTGTGACGCGGCGTTGGCGGACGAGTGCGTCCGGCGTCCTCGCGCCGATGCCGGAGATGGACGTTCTGCCACGGGCGGCAGTCTTTGCCGCCGGTCGCTTCTGGATGGGAGGCCTGTATCGGACGTACGGCCTTGATGTGCCCCGCAACGTCTGGGTGTCGGGGCCCGACGTGCCATTTCCCGACGGCAGCGGCACATTGACGGCGGACGGTGATCGTCTGCTGCGCTACAGTCCCGCCACCGGGCAGCTCTGGATGCTCTGGCCGTGAGGCGGATCTGGCGGGGCCTCGCGGTGTTCGGCGTGGGGTGTACCCCGGGCGTCGAGACCCGTGCGACGGAGCAGGAGGGCGCGCAGGTCGAGTGGCCGGTGTCGATCGGCGACGCCGGCGGATCGCGCTACTCCCCGCTCGCCGACATCAACACCGGGACTGTGGCAAGGCTCCGGCCCGCGTGGCGGTGGTATGCCCACGAACGACTTCGGTTCGACCCAGGCACCGGGCAGCGCCTGGCCGCGGGCTCGTTTCAGGGCTCCCCGGTCATGGTGGGTGATACCCTCTACTTCTCGACCGCGTACTCGCGCGCGATTGCCCTCGATGCCGGCACAGGACGTGAACTCTGGGCATTCGATCCGGATGTCGGCCGATGGGGACGGACGGCCAGTTCGCACGCGCTCTTTTCGCATCGCGGCGTCTCCGTGTGGAGTGATACCGCTGGGCGCCGCGTCTTCCTGGCGGCGCGGTGGCGACTCTGGGCGCTTGACGCGGCGACGGGGAAGCCGATCCCGAGCTTTGGCGTCGATGGGTCGGCTGACCTCTCGGCTGATCTGCGCTGGCCAGTCAACCGGATCGAAGTGTCGTCGTCCTCGCCTCCGGCGATCTGGCGCGATATGGTGATCGTGGGGAGTGCGATTGGCGACGACCTGATCTATGAGGGCGACCCGCCAGGCCATGTGCAGGCTTTCGACGCCCGGACTGGGAAACGCCTCTGGCGATGGGACCCCATCCCGGGCGCGGGCGATTCAGCGCACGCCACGTGGGAGGACGGATCCGCCACCCGGACCGGGCACGCGAACGTCTGGTCCTTCATCACGGTCGACACCGCGCGTGGGCTCATCTACCTGCCAGTCTCCGCCGCGTCCAATGACTGGTATGGCGGCGCCCGGCTCGGGGACAATCGCTGGAGCGAATCGCTCGTCTGTCTCGATGCCCGCACCGGCAAGCAGCTCTGGGCCAGGCAGCTCGTGCACCACGGCTTGTGGGACTACGACCCCGCTGCGCCCCCGACGCTCGCCACGGTCCCCATCGGCGGTGTGCGCCGTGAGATCGTCGCGCAGGCCGGGAAGACGGGATTCCTCTACGTCTTCGATCGGGTCACCGGGGAGCCGATCTGGCCGATCGAGGAACGCGCGGTTGCGGCGTCGGACGTGCCCGGCGAACGCGCTGCGCCGACCCAACCCTTCCCGACCTGGCCCGCACCGTTCACCAAGCAGGGCGTGTCCCTCGAGGATGCCAATGACGTTCTTCCCGATGTCCGCGACTCGGCCACGGCCTTCCTCGGACGACACCGCCTCGGGAGCATCTTCACACCGCCGTCCGAGATGGGGACGGTGGTGGTCCCAGGGTGGATTGGCGGTGCGGGATGGGGGGCAACCTCGCTCGATCCGATCCGGGGCGTGCTCTACGTGAAGTCCACCAACAGTCCGGTGCTTGCCAAACTGGCGCCCGACAGTTCAGGCCGCGCTGGTCGGCCACGCTATCGAATTGCCGACCCACGGGCAGACCGTGCGGCCACGATTCGCGTGTTCGTGCGGGACTGGACACTGCGTCGGCGCGGGGTTCGCTTTCCCGTGACGAAGCCGCCGTACGGTACGCTGACCGCAATCGACCTGGGCACGGGCGCGCACCTCTGGCAGGTGGTCGTGGGTGACCCCCCGGAGCGCGCCCGTCATCCGGCACTCGCAGATTCCAAGCTCCCGCCCATGGGCGCCCCGGGACCCGCCGGCGGGCTCAGCACGGCCGGTGGCCTCATCTTCCTGAGCGGCGGCAGCACGAGCCTCTTTGCCCTCGATGTGGCGGATGGCTCCACTCGCTGGTCGTCTCCGCTTGGGCGTGTCTCGCACGCCAATCCGATGACGTACCGGACTCGGGACGGCCGACAGTTCATCGTGGTGGCAAGTGGCGAGGGAACCGATGCCGTGCTGCAGGCTTTCACCCTTGGTCAGGAGCGGCAATGATGCGGAAGCGTTTGGTGGTGCTCAGCGCGATGCTCCTGATGGCCATCACGGCTGCTGGCGCTTTTGTCGTCGGCCGTCGCTGGCCCATCAGCCGACTCGACGTGCTCATGGCACGGTTGCGTCCCGAGCGGACCGCTGCGGCGCTGTTGCCCTGGCAGGTGACGGATACCGTCCCCATCACGCGCTATGAGAATGCCACGGCGCGCATCGGCAACGAGCTCTTCGTGATTGGTGGATTCCACAACGCAGCGATCCAGGCCACCACCCAGGTGGACGTGCTCGATCTCGTGACGCATCGCTGGCGTCGCGCGGCCGATCTCCCGGTACCCATGACGCATGCCAATGCCGTGGTGGTTGGCGATTCCGTGATCTGGTTGGTCGGTGGTTTCTCGGGCGATCACCCGGGGCCAGCCGAGGCGACGACCTTGCGGTACCGGGTGGCCGCGGACCGCT
>JBBRGR010000219.1:0-4700 GCA_038223815.1 Gemmatimonadales bacterium | reverse complement strand
ATGTACAGCAGGTCGTCGGCGGAGCCCTCTTCGACGCCGAGGGTGCCAGCAACATGGTCATGGTGCGCGACATCGAGCTGTACTCCCTGTGCGAGCATCACATGCTGCCGTTCTTCGGCAAGGCGCACATCGCCTACATCCCCGATGGCCACATCGTCGGGCTGTCGAAGATGGCGCGGATCGTCGACGTCTTCGCCCGGCGCTTCCAGGTGCAGGAGCGGATGACCGACCAGATCGCCGCCGCGATCGAGGACAGCCTGCACCCGCGCGGCGTGGGCGTGGTGCTCGACGCCTCGCACCTCTGCATGATGATGCGCGGCGTGCAGAAGCAGGGAAGCAGCACCATCACGTCCGCGATGCGGGGTGCATTCCTCGACCACGCCAGCACGCGCGAGGAGTTCCTCCGCCTGGTGCACAGCCGCTCGCGATGATCCAGGTCACCTTCCTCGGCACCAGTGCCGCGGTGCCGACCGTGGACCGCAACGTCGCGGGGCTCATGCTGCAGCGCGCTGGTGAGTCGCTGCTGTTCGACTGCGGCGAGGGTACGCAGCGCCAGATGATGCGCCACGGCACCGGCTTTCTGGTCCACGACGTCTTCCTGACCCACTATCACGCCGATCACACCCTCGGAATCCCCGGGCTGCTGCGTGGCATGGCGATGCAGGCCCGCACCGCACCGCTCCGGATCTACGGACCGCGCAGCGCCGAGGCGCAGATCGGTCCGTTGGTGGCCCTCGGAATGGACCGACCGAAGTTTCCGGTGGAAATCATCGAGCTGAAGGCGGGGGATGTGCTCCCGCGCGGTGACTACGACCTCGTGGTTGGCGAGGCCTCGCACAAGGGTGAATGTCTCGCCTACGCCGTGGTCGAGCATGCACGCCTCGGTCGCTTCGATCCGACGGTGGCCCGCGCCCTCGGTATTCCCGAGGGCCCGCTCTGGGGGAAGCTCCACAAGGGAGAGTCTGTCCCCGACGCCACGGGGAGGATGGTGACCTCCGCGGAACTGGTCGGCCCACCGCGACCCGGGCTCAAGGTGGTGTACAGCGGGGATACGGTGCCATGCGCTTCCGTGCGCATGCTGGCGAAGGATGCCGATCTGCTGATCCACGAGGCAACCTTCGGCGAAGACGAACGCGAGCGCGCCCTCGAGACCCGGCACAGCACGGCGCGCGACGCCGCCACCGTGGCGCGCGACGCCAACGTCAAGCAACTCTGGCTCACCCACATCTCGGCGCGCTACAGTCGGGAAGCCCCGGAGCTGGCCGCCGAGGCACGCGCGGTCTTTCCGGAGACGAAGGTGGCGAAAGATGGGGTGGTGGTGGAGGTCGCGTACGACGATGATCGATGATCGATCATCGATCGTCGTCTGAATCTTCCCGCATGCTCCGGACGTACCGCTCCACATCAAACTTCCCCGTCGCCGCCTTGAGTGACATGTAGCGTACCGTGCCGAGCACCGGGCGCCGGTAGAAGGGTCGGTCAAACTTCCCGAAGCACCAGAGAATCCCGCCATAGGAGTTCGGGTCGCGGCCGTCGAGCGAGTACTTGTTGTTGAGATGCTCGAGCAGGTGGAGGGCACGCTCGGGACTTTCGGTCCAGCCGATGATGCTCTTTCCCCACAGCATCCGCATGTAGTTGTGCATCCAGCCGTCGCGCAGATAGGAGCGTTGCGCGGCGTTCCAGAGCGCGTTGTCGGTCTGCGCCTGCTCGAGCTCCTCGTCGGAATAGATGGTGCGCGGATCCTCGCTGTGGTCGGCGAGCTCCTTCTGCGCCCATTCCGGGACGGCCGCCATGGTGCGGTGTCGTGGTTCGAAGCGGCAGAGATTGAACGCGAGCTCGCGCCAGGTGAGTGTCTCGTCGAGGAATGTGTCGTACTGTTCGGACGGGCCCTGCGCCTTGGCGGCGAGGAGCACTTCGTGCGGGGAGATGTGCCCGAAGTGCAGCCAGGGCGACATCTTCGACGTGGCGTCGACGTTCGGGTCGTTGCGCTCGAGGTAGCGCGGAAGGCCGTGCTCGACGAACCAGTCGAGTCGTGTGCGTGCCGCGACGCTGCCACCGGTCCAGCCGCGCGCCACGGGGACGGTGTGGTCCACGGTGCATGACGCGACCAACTCGGCGATGTTGTTCCGGGTGACCATGGTCGGCTCGAACGACAGCGACACCTCGCGCGTGATGCGCGGCATGCTGTTCGGCACGGGCTGGAGCCAGGAGTCGAGGTCCTTCATCAGCACAGGCCGGATGTGGCGCGCGCCGCTGAAGGCCTTTTCGAGCGACTGCGCGGGTACCACCGTCGCGGAGTCCACGGCGATCACCGGGGCATCGACCGCCTCGCGCAGCTCCTTCAGCTGCCGCGGCATGATGAAGGTCGGGAACCAGTCCGTCACCACGAGTGCTGCGCGGCTGGCCAAGGCCTTCAGGTTCGTGTGATGATCCACACCCGTGCCCGGCACGCGCTGGTCGAGGAAGTGCGCGAACTGGATTCCCTTCCTCGCGAACCCTGCGGCCATATCCACCACCCCTTCGAGCATGAAGGTGTGGAAGCGATCACTGGCCCAGGGGTAGTCGGGCCTGAGCGAGAAATAGGCGAGCACCGGCACCCCCAACGCATCCGCCTGCTCGATCGCGAACTCCAGGGCAAAATTGTCGTGCGCCCGCTGGGTCACCTGAATCCAGTAGAGGACGAACTCGCCGCCCGGCCGCGGCACGAGGCGGCTGGTGCCGGCGGGGAGCCAGAGGCGGGAGTCGTCGAGGGGAGCGGCAGTGGGCACGAGGAGCCTAGTTGACGGTGGACGGCGAACCTTAGGATAGTGTTTACCCCAGAGAAGCCTAGGTGATGCGGAAGGTGCAGGGCCGCGGCAGGAAGAATTTGTCATCCTGAGCGAAGCGACCCGCAGGGTCGCGCAGTCGAAGGACCTCTATCCTACCGCTGGGGGAGAGGTCCTTCGACTCCGCCCGCTCCGCGGGCTTCGCTCAGGATGACAGGGCTGGGCCCCGCCGCCGCGCCACGGGAGTCACTCAGGATGTCAGGGCCGGAACGACCCCGCTCCCGTCCGCCAGCGGGCCTCGCTACTTGCTCCTGCCCCCCCGTCGCCCATATCTTGTCGGCCCCAACAGGGGGCTGTAGCTCAGCTGGGAGAGCGCTGCATTCGCATTGCAGAGGTCAGGGGTTCGAGCCCCCTCAGCTCCACTTGCCCGATCCGGGTTTCCGGTTCGGGCATTGTTTTTGCCCCTCCCTCCAGCATGTCTCCGCACCTCCTGGCACTGACCAGCTCTGCCTCGACCCTGCACCTCCCCACCGCCCCGCGTGGTGGGGCATCGCTGGCGCCCGCTGTCTCCCGCTTCGGTCCATCTTCGGATGGCCCGGTCGGGGGGCAGACGGGTGCCACTTCCCCCATCAGCCAGGTGATTCCCAACAGCCGGTCCACCAAGGGGACGTCGGTACAGGCACTTCGCGAGGACACCAGCGTCGAAGGGGTCCGCCTCTCCGAGGTGGTGGGAGCACTGTCCTTTGCCCTCGACATCACCGAAGGGCAGCCGATGGGGCACGCGGTACGTACCACCCTTATTGGGATGCGTATCGCGGACCACCTCGGCGTTTCTGATGAACAACGTTCCGCCCTCTTCTACACCCTGCTCCTGAAGGACCTCGGGTGTTCGTCCAACGCGGCCCGGCTCTCGTCGCTCTTCGGCGCCGATGACCGGCTCGTGAAGCACGCCTACAAGCTGACCAACTAGACCTCGCCGACCGACACGGCCAAGTACGTCTTCGCCAACTCGATGCCGGGGAAGTCGAAGGTTGCCAAGGCGTGGCGGACGCTGATGATCGGGTTGCGGAAAGAGGAGACGGAAGCCGAGGTCATCCAGACGCGGTGCGAGCGGGGCGCCGAGATTGCGCGCATGCTGCACCTGCCGCGTGGTGTCGCCGAGGGAATTCATGCCCTCGATGAGCACTGGGATGGCAACGGCAAGCCGATGGGGCTCCGGGGCTCGGGGATCCCGATGCTGTCGCGGATCGCCGGCCTCGCGCAGACCGTGGAAGTCTTCGCCAATTCCTTCGACGTCCGCACCGCCTACGAGATGGCCCATGCGCGACGAGGCCGTTGGTTCGATCCGGTGCTGGTGGACTGCCTGGATGCCTTCCAGATGGACGCCGAGTTCTGGGGCTCGCTGCGTCATGCCGATACACTGGCCGCGCTGCACCGGGAGGAGCCGGAGGACCAGATCATCCGCCTCGACGACGCGCGGCTCGACACGGTCGCGGAAGCGTTCGCCCGGGTGATCGACGCGAAGAGCCCGTTCACGGCGTCGCATTCGCAGAACGTCGCAGTTCTGGCGGTGCGAACCGGCGAGGCGATGGGACTCGACGCCAAGGAGCTGCGCACGCTCAAACGGGCGGCATTGCTGCACGACATCGGCAAGCTCGGGGTGAGCAACACGATCCTCGACTAGCCAGCGGCGCTGGACGACGCCGAGTTCGAGAGCATGCGCCAGCACACGCGCTTCTCGCTCGATATCCTCAAGCGCGTTTCTCGCTTCCGGCAGTTCGCCGCCACGGCAGCGGCGCACCATGAGCGGCTTGATGGCAGCGGCTACCACTTGGGTCTGCAGGGTGACGAGATCGGCACGCTGGCCCGGATCATCGCCGTGGCCGACGTGACCGAGGCGATCTCGGCCGACCGTCCCTACCGGAGCGGGATGCC
>JBBRGR010000218.1:0-4703 GCA_038223815.1 Gemmatimonadales bacterium | reverse complement strand
CGGCGACTTTGCGGCCTTGCCAGCGCCGCTCCCGAAGCAGGCGCGCTAACCGGGCTGCGCTACGCCCCGTAACTCCGTACAGTGGGCCCAAAGGGAGTCGAACCCCTAACCTTCTGATCCGTAGTCAGATGCTCTATCCAGTTGAGCTATGGACCCTAAACCATGGGCGGTACAAGACTCGAACTTGTGACCTCCACGATGTCAACGTGGCGCTCTAACCAACTGAGCTAACCGCCCGATCACGACAACGGGCAGACGACCCTAGGGCCGACTGCCCGTCGCCGTCCTGCATGGCGGGGGTGGGATTTGAACCCACGACCTCCGGGTTATGAGCCCGGCGAGCTACCAGACTGCTCCACCCCGCGACGTTTGTCCGGAGGGGCCCTCGGCCCCGAAGGATCCCCAAACCTGCCGGGGACAAAACTTGTGTTGTTGCTCAGAGCGGGAAACGGGACTCGAACCCGCGACCCCAACCTTGGCAAGGTTGTGCACTACCAACTGAGCTATTCCCGCAACTGCCCCACAAGGGAGGCCCAACCTACCCGCCTCCGTGATCCTGCGCAACCGGCCCCCACCTGCTTGACCGATCCTGGGAGTGGAGGCGAGGGGAATCGAACCCCTGACCTCTACAATGCCATTGTAGCGCTCTCCCAACTGAGCTACGCCCCCCATTACCTTTGCGCCCCGGTCCAAATCGGGGTGCGAGGTAGCACGAAAAGCTATCCGCCGTCCCCGGGAGTGTCAAGGAAACACCCGGGCTTTCGTGCAGCCCCGCCACAGCGAGTTATCGTTCCTGCGCCATGTCGAGCAGCCCCCATTCCCCCGATCCTGACGACGTCCCCGTCGACGCCCCGCTGGTCCCTCGACCGGTGCTCGCCGAGCTGCCGTCGTTGGCCGACATTCTGGCCGCCGGGGCACCCACGCTCAAGACGCGCCGCAAGCGCGAGACGGCCCGTTCCCTCGGCGTCTTCGATGGCGATCGCGACATCCTCGACCAGTACCTCCACGAGGTCTCGCGCACGCCGCTGCTCACCCAGCCGCAGGAGATCGCCGTCGCCCGCCGCGTGCAGGCCGGCGACGACGACGCGATGCAGGAGCTCGTCACGCGGAATCTGCGTTTCGTCATTTCCGTCGCCAAGAAGTATCAGAATCGCGGACTCGCGCTCACCGATCTGATCGGCGAAGGCAACCTCGGCCTGATGACCGCCGCGCGAAAGTTCGATCCCGACCAGGGCGTGAAGTTCATCTCGTACGCGGTGTGGTGGATCCGGCAATCGATTCTCGCCGCGCTCGCCCGCCATGGCCGCACCGTGCGCGTGCCCCTCAACCGGACCGCCGATCTCTCCCGCATCATCAAGAGCACCGAGTCCCTGCGCCAGGAACTGAATCGCGAGCCGACGCCCGAGGAGATCGCCAAGGCGACCAACCTCGCGGTCGATGTGGTGCAGGCGCTCGCCGCACTCAACACCGCCGACGTGCGCCTCGATGCGCCGCTCGACCTCGACGGCGAGCGGACGCTGATTGATCGCTTCCTCGCCGAAGGGGTGGGCGACACCGAGCAGACCGTGATGGATCGCTTCCTCACCGAGGAAGTCGAACGCGCCCTCCGCTCCCTCCCGCCGCGCGACTCCAAGGTGCTCCGTCTCTATTTCGGTCTGGACGGCGGCCGCGACCACACCCTGGAGGAGATCGGGGGCATGCTTGGCGTCACCCGCGAGCGCGTCCGCCAGCTGCGCGATCGCGCCCTCAAGCGGCTCAAGGAAGGCGACGTCGGACGCGCCCTGGCCTCGTTCGCCGCGTGAACCTCGTCGCGCAGGTCGGCGTCGCTGCCCGCCGCACGGCGCGCGCCCTCCGGGATCGCGAGGTGTGGCTCCCCCTCCTCCTCCCGCAGATGCGCCGCCTCGGCGTCGACTCGATCCCCATCGCCCTCTTCATCGCCGTCTTCACCGGCATCGTTCTCGCCCTGCTCGCATCCTATATCTTCACGGGCACGGTCCCGGTCTATTTCGTCGGGGCGCTGGTCGGGAAGACGATCATGATGGAGCTCGGGCCGGTCCTCACCGGGATGGCGCTCGCCGGGCGCGTCGGGGCGTCGATCGCCGCCGAACTCGGCACGATGAAGGTCACCGAACAGGTCGATGCCCTCGAGACGCTCGCGTACAATCCCGACAGCTATCTCGTGGTCCCTCGCGTGCTCGCCGCGACGCTGATGTTCCCGGTGGTGACCGCCTTCGGGATCGCGGTCGGCGTGTGCGCAGGGTGGCTCACGGCAATCAACCTGCTCGACCTCACCTCGGTCGAATTCACCAAGGGACTCCGCTCGTTCTACCAGTTCAAGGATCTCTGGTTCGGGCTGGTCAAGGCGGCCTCCTTTGGGGCCGCGGTGGCGCTGCTGGGCTGCCTCCGCGGCCTGCGCGCGGGGGGCGGCGCCGAGGGCGTTGGCCGCGAGACCACCCGCGCTGTCGTGCTGGGCTGCGAGGCGATCCTCGTGCTTGATGCCTTCTGGGCGCTGGTGCTGCTGTGATCCGCTTCCTCGACGTGCACAAGCGCTTCGGCGATCGCGTCATTCTCGATGGCTTCTCGCTCGACATTCCGGATGGCCTGACGACCGTGCTGCTGGGTGCGTCGGGCGCGGGGAAGAGCGTCATGCTCAAGCATGTCGTCGCGCTGATTCGTCCCGATGCCGGGCACGTCGAGGTTGATGGCGAGCAGGTGGACACCCTCGGTCCCGATGCGCTCGCGCAGCTGCGGCGCCGCATCGGCTACGTCTTCCAGTTCTCGGCCCTCTTCGATTCCCTGTCGATCGGCGACAACCTCCGCCTCGGCCTGGTGCGGCAGGCGCTCGGGAAGGACGAGATCGAGGCGCGCGTCGTCGAGGCGCTCACCGTGGTGGGATTGACCGACGCGGTCGAGCGTTTTCCGGCGGAGCTCTCGGGGGGGATGCGGAAGCGGGTCGGGATTGCCCGCGCCATCGCGCTGCGTCCGCGTTACATTCTCTGGGACGAGCCGACCACCGGCCTCGATCCCGTGACCGCCGCCACCATGGACCGCCTGATGCGACGCACGTCCGAGGAATACGGGGTCACCAGCGTGGTCGTGACCCACGACATGCGTTCCGCCTTCACCGTCGCCGACCGGATCGCCATGCTCCATCAGGGCACGCTGCGCACGGTTGGGACCGTTGCCGAGATCCAGGCAACCACCGACCCGATCGTGCGCCAATTCATCGAGGGACGCCCCGAATGACGGGCCGCAGCGACTTCTCGGTCGGGGCGACGGTCCTGCTGGCGATCGCGGTGGTGGTCGCTGCCGGCCTCTGGCTTGGGGACCTGGGGCCGCGCGGGCCGAAGTCGCTGCACACGGCGCGCTTCCGGACCGTCGGGGGCGTCAAGGTGGGCGATCCAGTGGTCCTCCGCGGCGTGAAAGTCGGTCGCGTCGAGGCGATCCGCCTCGCGGCAGATGACTGGGTCGAGACCGACCTCCGGGTGACCCAGCCGGACGATCTCCCCCCCCGGGCCGTGGCGATCGCCGTCTCCGCCTCGCTCTTCGGGGAGTGGCAGATCGCGGTGATGGATTCGGCGCGCGCGCCCTCCGATCCGGACGTGCAGCGCGCACTGGCCGAGGCGCGGGACGGGGCCGGGGCAGCCTGGCCAGGCGCCACCCTCCCTGATATCGGCCAGCTCACCGCGCAGGCCTCTCGGATCGCCGGCGACATTGCGGCGGTGACCGCCCGGGTGCAGGACGCGGTCGACTCGCAGGCGATCGGCGACATCCGTGGCTCCGTCCGGGACCTGCGCAAGATGGCCGACCAGTTGCTGACCTTCACGCAGCGTCAGACGTCCTCGATGGATCGCGTGGTCGAGAACGCCGCGGGATCGTCGGACGACATCGCCCAGGCGTCGAAGCACCTGCAGACCACGCTCTCGCGAATCGATTCCTCGACGGCCTCGGGCGAACTCTCGGCGCTGGTGGCTGATGCGCGCAGTGCCACGGGCGAGCTGAAGGCCGCCAGCGGCGACCTGCGCGTCCTCACCACGGCAGCGGCCCAGCAGCGCGATCGCATGGTGCACATTCTCACCGCCACCGACGACGTCCTCACCCGCCTGCAACGCGGCGAGGGCACCCTCGGCTTGATGACCTCCGATTCGACGCTCTATCGCGAGACGACCAGGACGGTGGTGCAGTTGCGGACCTTGCTGGCAGATATTCAGGCGAACCCGAGACGGTATTTCAGATTTTCCGTCTTCTAGGAGCCATCGATCATCGATGATCGATCATCGATCATCGATACCCTGCTCCCCAGGAATGTGACGACCCAATGCCCCCCAAGAAGCGCCCTGAACGCGAAGTGTCTGCCGGCGGCATCGTGTTTCGACGCGACGCCGACGGGACCCCGCGTTTCCTGCTGATCCGCGACAGCTATCAGCACTGGGGCTTCCCGAAAGGGCACCTTGAGGATGGCGAGAGTCCGGCGGCTGCGGCAACGCGCGAGACGCAGGAAGAGACCGGTCTCGCGGAGTTGATCCTGCAGGGTCCGATTCGCCTGATTGACTGGCACTTCCGCTTTCGCGGCAAGTACATCCACAAATTCTGCCACTTCTTCCTCTTCGAGTCGCCTGCGGGTGAGGCGGTGCCGCAGGTGGGCGAGGGGATCACGGCGGTCCGCTGGGAACAGCTCGACAAAGCCCTCGAGGTGCTGAGCT
>JBBRGR010000217.1:0-4705 GCA_038223815.1 Gemmatimonadales bacterium | reverse complement strand
CTTCGAGGGAGCGGAGCTGCTGGGCGGCCTGTTGCAGCTCCTGCTCCATCCGGCGCACCACATCGCGCTGACCGGCGAGCCGCTGCCGCACGGTCTGCTCGGCCTCGGCCCGGCCGGAGAGCTCGCCACGCACGCGCTGGTGTTCGGCGTCGGCCGCGTCGCGTTCCTCCGAGGCGGTGCTCAGTTCCAGGCGTGCCTGCTGCAGGCGGACTTCCGAGTCACCGCGCTCGCGCGTCGCGCGTTCGCGGCGCTGCGCGGCATTGGCAATCCGCTCGGAGGCCACGGCGAGATCGCCTTCCAGCTTGCCGAGCGCGAGCCGTGCCTGACCGAGGTCGTCCACGACGGCGGTGCGGTGCCGCTCCGCTGCGGCACGACCGGTGACGGCCTCCTCGCGCTGGGTCTCGATCTGCGCGAGGCGCGCGCGCGCCTGCGGGAGCAGTTCGGTGAGCTCCGCGTGGCGCCGCTCGAAAGACTCGGCATCCTCCGCGAGCTGGTCGAGGCGGCGACGCGCCAAGGTCAGGGTGACCGCAAAGCGCTCTTCGGTCAGGGACACGTGCCGCTCGGCCTTCCCCTTCTGCCGCGCGAGTGAGCGGACCTGGGACTGCACTTCGGCGATCAGATCCTCGAGCCGCTGCAGGTCGCCGGCAGTCTCCTCGAGGCGACGCGTGGTGGTGTGCCGCCGGTCGCGGTAGAGTCCGACCCCCGCCGCTTCCTCGAACAGCGAGCGACGCTCGTCGGCACGATCCGAGAGGAGGAGGTCGATCATCTTCGCTTCGATGACCACGCCCGCATCGCCGCCGAGCCCGGTCCCGCGAAGCAGGTCCTGGATGTCGCGCAGGCGCGCCGGGGCATTGTTCAGCAGATAGTCGCTGTTCCCCGAGCGGGAGAGCCGCCGGGTGATGACGACTTCGGTATAGGGCGTGGGCAGTTCGCCCTCGCTGTTGTCGAGATAGAGCGAGACTTCGGCGACGTTGATCGGACGCCGCGTCGCGGCGCCCTGGAAGATCACGTCCTCCATCTTGCCGCCGCGGAGGAGACGCGCGGACTGTTCGCCCAGCACCCAGCGTACGGCGTCGGAGACGTTGGACTTGCCGCACCCGTTCGGGCCGACAATCGCCGTCACCCCTTCATCGAAGGTCAGGGTGACGGTATCGGCAAAGGACTTGAAGCCGGACAGTTCCAGCTTGGTGAGCTTCATGGAGGAGTCGGGATTGGAGTCGGCGCCGACGGCACCCCCGCCCGGCGGGCAGGGGGGACCGGAATCCCCAAAGATAGCGAGGGCGGGGAGCCCCCGGGGGATCACTCCTCGTTGGCGTCCAACGCGAAGATAAAGTAGGTCCGGCCGAGGCGCCTGCCGTCGGCATCGGCCTCCTCGCGGGTTCGGTACGGCCCGATCACCACCCGGTACGGATCATCCCGGACCTTGGGCGGGAAGAGTTGGGCTGCCCAGCCGCCCCCTTTCAGTTGCTCCACCAGCGCCTTGGCAAAATCCTGGTTCTGCGAGGCGGAGACCTGCAGGTAGAGGGCCTTGCCTCCCGGATCGCCGCCCGTGGGTGGGGCAGGGGTCGGGCGCGCCGCCGCTTCAGCCGGCAGGGCGGTCGGCTCGGGGGTCGCCGAGACGCCGGTGCTGTCGGGCGCGGGCTCTTCCGCCACCGCGAGCTGGGTCGGCTCGGGCTCGGCGCTCTTCCCCTTCGGCAGCCACGGGACCACTAGATACACGTCCACGGCCGCGCCGCGGAGTCTGGCCACCGGCCCCGGGATCGCCCGGAGGAGGTCCCAGGAGACCAAGTCACTGCCGTCCCGAACGATCAGCGCCTTGCTCCCGGCCACGAGCGGGAGATCGGCCGCCCAGGCGGTCTGGACCGTCGCGGCGACCTCCCAGCGCACCAAGTCCACGACCCAGATCGAATCTCCCTCCAGCGGCCTGGCGAGAAGCCAGCGCCCGGTGCGGTCCACCCGGAGGGCCCGCGCCGTCCCCGGGAGTTCGAGGGTCCGCAGCTCGTCCCCGCTGAAACGATCCAGCATGACGAGGTCGTCGCGGCGCCGGGCGACATAGAGTCGGTGCCCCGAGGGAGAGAACGCTGCGACCGTAGGTCCCCCTTTCATCGGGGCGAAGCGCGGCTCGGGCGTGCCGGAAGGTTGCACATGGATCAATCCGGAATCCGTCGCGACCACGAAAAGGTCGCCATACCAGGTGCTCGCGATCTCGCCAGAGGGCACCTGGAAGCGGCGGAGTTCACCCTCTTCGGTGATCACCTGCGCGAGCGCGCTGCGCGGCGAGTAGGCCACGATCTCCGACGAGGGCGCCCGCAGCAATTGGACCGGGCCCCCCTCGACGGCGGCGCGAAAGGTGGTCAGGGCCCGGTTCGCAAAACGGAGCGGGCGACGCGTCGAATCGAGCCCGAGGATGACGCCATCGGGGGTACCAAGCATCTCGCGCGCGTTAACCAGGAACGGTCGGAATCGTTGCGTCTGGAGGTCGATCCCGATCAGCCGGCCGCGGTCGTCCACGGCGTAGACCATCAACTCCTCGAGGTCGGTGCCGAGGCCGCGCTCGATCGCCGGGAGACCGCCCGAACTCTGCCACCCGACCGGCGTCAGCGAATCGGGCCAGAGGAGGGTGGCCGCGCCGCCCTCGGCCGGGAGCCGCAACAGGGCACCGGCAGACGGCAGGCCGGCGGGCAGCTGGCGTTCGGTCGGCGTCCCGTCGCTGCCGCCGCCGCAGCCCACTGCGGCGAGGAGCAGGGTTGCCGTGATGGCACGCGGCATCCAGGATCGCGGGCTCAGAACATTGGTCCGAAGGAGATGGTCCAGAAGGCGCCGGTTCCGGGCCGCTGCAGCGGCTTGGCGTAGTCGAAGCGCAGGACGACGAGTCCGAAGAGATTCGTCCGCAGCGAGGCGCCGACCGAACGGAGCGGCACGCGCACCGCGGCCTGGGACTCGCCTGCCTCACGGCTCCACGCCACACGGCTGGCACTGTTCCAGGCTACGCCGATGTCGTAGAAGATCGCGCCGTCGATCGGCGGAATGGCGCGGGGCACCCAGCTCCAGTTCGGTGACAGGATCGGAAATCGCAGTTCGGCGTTGCCGACCGCGAACGACGTCCCGACCAACTGGTCGAGGGCCGCGCAGCCGGTGGTGGACGTCGGGTCGTCCACGCCGGTGCTGCATTCGTTCCGCAGGAACGAGCCGGAGGTGTAGCCGCGCAGCAGGTCCGGGAAACCGAGGTAGAGCGAGAAGCGGTCGGCATCGCGGCCGGTGCGGCCCGAGTAGAGCATGCGGGTGGCGAGCGTGAAGGGTCCGACCACGCGGTCGTACCGTCGGTAGTCGGCGGTCGCCTGCAGGTACCGCCAGCCCCCAAGGGTCGGGGCAAGTTCAAAGCGGGAGCTACGGCCCATCATCGGTCCGATGTAACCCCAGACCGCGTTGTCATGCACCAGGGCGACCGACGGTTGCACGAAGCCGACCGAACCCAGGCCCGTCCGCTCCTGAAAGATGTCGCGGGTGAGGGCGCCGGTGAACGGATCGAAGACCTCGTTGATGTCGAGGATGGCGTCGTCGACATTGGTGGCCCGCAGCCCGCCCTCCACCCGCGAGAAGCGCGAGAACGGATAGGCCATCTGCGCGAAGGCGGAGCGGAGCACGAGGCGGCGGAACCGGGTCACAAACGTCTGCTCAAAGTCGGTTGGTCCGTCCGTCAGGAAGGAGCCCTGAAAGAAGAAATAGGGATCCTGCTGCACTCCGACCGCCCAGCTCGACCGCCGCGACAGGTTGGCGTAGGCTGCCAGGACCTGGGCCTCGTCGATGCGCCCATTGACGTAGCCGCTGAAGATCAGCTGCCGATCCCCAAGCATGTCGGAGAGCGAGACCGCAGTACCGCCGAAGAAGCCGCGACCGAAGTTGTCCCGCGCGTACCCGATGCTCGGCCGTGCGACATAGTCTGGGCTGAAGTTGACCTTGTACTTCCGCTCCGTGAAGGTCGCGGTGTCGGGGAGACCCAGCTGGGCCGAGTCCATCAGGGCGATGATCGAGATCTCGGCGCGCGGGCGCAGTGGGTCCACTGGGGCGAGCGAGTCGGCACGGCGCAGCCCCTGGGCCCCGCGGTACAGGGCACTGCCCCCCGTGGAGGCCGCCGTGGTGTCGGCGCGGGGGGTGTCGCGGGCCGCCACCGTGATGGTGGGCGACGCGGGCGTCCAGGGCTCGCGCTTCAGGGCGCGCGGGTTCGCGAGCTTGTAGACGTCGTATTCGCCATCCTCGTAGTACACATAAGCGATCTCGTCGGCGCCGCGCGCCCACGAGAGCGTGGGCGAGAGCGGCGTGATGCCCTGCGCGCCGGTGTAGAAGTCGGTCAGCTGGTAGGGCAGCCCCGCCTCGAGATCGAAGAGGAAGATGTTGCTGACCCCATTGCGGTCCGAGACGAACGCCAGCGACTTCCCGTCGGGCGCCCACTGCGGATTCATGTTCGTCCCGGCGTCCATGCCCGGCAGGATCTCGATGCGCGACGTGGCCACGTCGATCGTGGCGAGGCGGTAGTTGCCGACGGTGAGCAGTGCGAAGTCCGTCCCGGGGCCACGGTCCGTCGTGAAGGCGATCGTGCGCCCATCCGGCGACCAGGTCGGGTGGAGATCGGCGTACTTGTCGTTGGTCAGCCGGGTCACCCCGCTGCCATCGCTCTTGACCGTGAAGAGATCGGAGAGCCCTCCGT
>JBBRGR010000216.1:0-4707 GCA_038223815.1 Gemmatimonadales bacterium | reverse complement strand
TCAACACCCTGGTCACCCAGACCAACATGGCCGAGGGTCTCGGACGTCTCCTGCCGGCCTGGCTCGGTGGCGCACTCACCGTGGTCGCCCTCGCCCTGCTGGCGATTGCGGCGGGCTTCGTGCGCGTCCTCTCGCGGCAGTTGGCCGGCCCGCTGGACGAGATCCTCGAGTGGACTGGGCGGATCCGCCGTCGCGAGGCACTCCCTGCCGACCGGACCCAGAGCGGGATCCCGGAGTTTGCGCTCTTGCGTGGCGCCCTCCGCGACTTGGCTCAGGGACTCGAGCAGGCGCGCGTCGCCGAGCTCGAGGCAGAGCGACTGCGCGCCTTCGGCGAGGTGGCGCGCCGTGTTGCGCACGAAATGAAGAACCCGCTCACCCCGATCCGCCTCGCCGTGTCGCAGATGAGCCGGATCGCCCCGCCGGAGATGCGCGAGTCGCTCGAAGTGATCGCTGCCGAGTCGGCGCGTCTTGAGGCGATGGCGCGGGAGTTCGCCGAGCTGGGTCGGCTCCCGGACGGGATTTCTGCCCCGGTGGATCTCCAGGAACTGCTCGATGATCTGCTCCGGAGCGCGCTCCCGATCGCCATGGATCGCCAGCTCGAGGTCACCGGGGATGTGCCCCCCATCGAGGGCTACTACGACCCACTCCGACGCGCGTTCGCCAACCTCCTCCGCAACGCGGTCGAGGCGTGCTCTGGCCGCGGCAAGGTGACCGTCTCCCTCCGTCGCACGCTGACCCACATTGAGGTCTTGCTCCACGACACCGGTCACGGCGTCCCTCCGGAGAAGCGCGAATTGATCTTCCAACCGTACTTCACCGACAAGGGCGACGGCACCGGACTCGGCCTCGCCATCGTGCGGCAGACCATCGAACAACACGGCGGCACCATCGCCCTGGCCGACAGCGACGGCGAAGGCGCCACCTTCCACATCCGGTTCCCGGCATGACCACCCGCGTACTGATTATCGACGACGAGACCAATATCCGGCGGATGGTCGGCGCCCTCCTCAAATCCGAGGGATTCGATGTGTCGGATGCCCCGAATGGCAACGCCGGCCTCCTTGCCCTGCCCGAGGTCAAGCCCGACCTGATCCTGCTCGACCTGATGATGCCGCCCGGACCCGATGGGCTCGCGACGCTCGAGCAGATCCGCACCACGGACGCCGACATCCCGGTGATCATGATGAGCGGGAAGGCACAGTTGGCCGACGCCGTGCGCGCCGTGCAGATGGGGGCGTTCCAGTTCCTCGAGAAGCCGCTCGCCCCCGAATCGCTCCTGGTCGCGGTGCGCTCGGCCGAGGCATTGATGCGGACGCAAGCCGAGAACCGGGCGCTGCGTGCGGCACTGGGGCCCCAGCCGACGCTGGTCGGGGACTCGCCCGAGATCGCCCATGTCCGCGAGTTGATCCTGCAGGTCGCGCCGACCGAAGCGCGCGTCCTGGTGCTCGGCGAATCCGGCACCGGCAAGGAGTTGGTGGCCAACGCCATCCATCGCTATTCCTCGCGCGCACGCGGCCCCTTCATCTCGGTGAACTGTGCCGCGATTCCGCGCGACCTCGTCGAGAGCGAGATGTTCGGCCATGAGCGCGGCGCCTTCACCGGCGCCACGGATCGCCGCATCGGCCGCTTCGAACTGGCCGATGGGGGCACACTCTTCCTCGACGAAGTGGGCGATCTCCAGCTCGACGCGCAGGCCAAGCTGCTTCGCGTCCTCGAGAGTGGTGAGATCCAGCGCATCGGTGCCGAGCGAAGTCAGCAGGTGAATATCCGGGTCGTCGCCGCGACCAATCGCCGACTGGAAGAGGCCGTCGCCAATGGCGGCTTCCGCGAGGACCTCTACTTCCGCCTCAACGTCTTCCCCATCGAGTTGCCGCCGTTGCGGGATCGCCTGGGCGACCTCGGCGCGCTGGTCGAGCATCTCGCAGCGCGCCTCAGGCCGCGTCGCCCCCCGCGCTTTGCCCCGGACGTGATCGTGGCGCTCGCCGCCCACGGCTGGCCCGGCAACATTCGGGAACTCGCCAACATCGTCGAGCGCCTCTCGATCATCGGTGGCGACGACGTGACCGCCGAGATGGTGCCGCGCGTTCTCCGCGTGAGCACCCCGATCGCCAGCCTGACCACGAGTGCGCCCAGTGCGCCGCTCGTCGACGACGGTCGCGGACTCAGCGAACGGCTCGACGATTTCGAGCGCGATGTGATCAGCGCCGCCCTCACCTCAGGCAGTGGCAACATCGCCGAGGCTGCACGTCTGTTGAAGACCGACCGAGGCAACCTGTATCGCCGGATGCGCCGCCTGGGCATCCGCGGAGGGAACGACGGATGACCCGTACCGGCCTCTTGACCATCGGCACCCTGCTCCTGGCGTGGCCCGCCGCGGCGCAGGATCCGATCGGCATCGACTTCTCGCGACCGGCCACGGACACCATCCCCCGCCGCGAGATCCCCGACTCCATCCTTTCCCGCGCGATCGCGCACTACAACGCCCCCGGCACGACCCGCGTCAGTGGCAATGTCGAGTTGCCCGCAGGGAATGTCTGGCGCGGGAGGCAGGCACTGCATCGGGGCCAGTTCCGCATCGATGGTCGGGTGGAGGGAGACCTCGTCGTCATCAACGGCGACGTGCGCATCACGCCGAGCGGCGTGGTCACGGGCGACATTCTGGTCCTTGGTGGCCGCATTCTGGTGGATGACGGGGGTACGGTCGGCGGCACGCCACTCGAGTACGCCATCCCCGCGCCATTGACCCTCTCGCCCGACGGCATGCTCATGCGGCAGTCGGCCCGCCGCGCGCTCAGCGACTACACCTCGGCTTCCCGCAGTTTCACCTGGCGGAACACCGTCACCACGCTGCACCTCGATCCCGGCAACTACAACCGGGTCGAGGGGTTGCCGATCGAACTGGGGCCGTCGCTGGTCTGGTACCGCGACGACCAGACACGGCTCACGATGGACCTCACCGGGATCATCCGTACATCGGCCGATCCGACCGGGAGTCGCGGCCGCCTGGGTTGGCGCGGGCGTGCCGCTGTGGTGCATGGCGGCCCGCGTTCCATCACCTTTGGCGTGCGGGCCGGTTCGGTGATCGCTCCGGTGGCCGACCAGCCCTACCAGATGGTCGAATCGGGACTCGGCGCCTTCTTGTTCCGACGCGATTTCCGCGATTGGTACGCGATGCGCAGCTTCGGCCTGTTCACCGACATTACCCTCAGCCCCAAGCTCCAGCTCTCCCTTGGCGTCGATCGGAGCCGGGAAGAGACGGTCAACGCCGTGGACGCCTTCTCGGTCCTCCTGGGCAGCGAGGAATGGCGCCCCAACCCCTTGATCGACGACGGCCGCTTCCTGACGCAATCGCTCGGCGCCACCTATGACACACGCGATGATCGGCGGCGTCCCACGAGCGGGTGGCACATCCGGGGTGTCTTGCACCGCGTGCAGAGCAACAGTCTGACGCCGGTGTCGTTGCCACAGGAGATCCGCCCCGGCTTGCCGACCACCGGCTATGACGCCCTGGACATCGACGTCGATGTGCGTCGGTACCAGCGGCTCGGTCCCGACCAGAGCCTGCACCTTCGGCTCCTGGGGGGCGGCTGGCTCTCGGGCAACAGCCTCACCATTCAGCGACGCCGCGCCCTGAATGGCGGCGATCCGATGGCGGGGTACGGCTTTCGCGCCATCAATTGCGATCGACGCCGCCGTCCGGATCCTGCCCAGCCTGCCCTTTGCGATCGACAGCTGATCGTGCAGGCGGAGTATCGACGCACGCTCGGGATCGACCTGAGCACGCGGATTGGCAACACCACCCTCGGACTGCAGCGTCCCGAGTTGGTGCTCTTCGCCGATGCGGGATCGGCGTGGCTGGCCGGTGACGGCGCCGGACGGGTGCCGAGTGGGAGGATTCAATCCATTGCGGAGTGGCGCTCGGATATCGGCGTCGGACTCGACGCCGGGAGCTTCGGCATCTACGTGGCCCGATCGCTGGTCGATTCGGAGCCATTCCGGTTCGGATTCCGCCTCTCGCCGCGGTTCTGATCGGCCTCGTGCGTCGCGCCTTCCTGCTCGCCCTGCTTCTGCTCGGCGCCGCTTCTGCGGTGTCGGCGCAGCGCATACGCGTGGAGGCGACGCTCGAGAACGGCACCAACCGGCCGCGGGTGCGGACCATCAACCTCTTCGACGACCCGCAGTGGAAGGAGGCGATCGCCGCCTCCTATCCGATTCGTCTCAACTACCAGCTCGATCTCTGGCGCTCCCGCTCCGGCTGGTTCCCAGACAACGTCACCACCCGCCGCTGGGCCTTCGTGATCTCGCGGCAGGCCGTGCTGGACGTGTACACGCTCACGACCATCGTCGCCGGGCAGGAGCCCCGCGCCGAGCAGTTCAGTTCGCTCGACGACCTCCGGCTCCGGGTGGAGTTGCCGGTGCCGATCTCCGGCGTCGGCGCGACGCGCAACGGCTCCTTCTGGTACGCCGTCAAGCTCGGCATCTCGACGCTGAGCGCCGAAGAGTTTGCGGACTTCGAGCGCTATCTGCAGGGAAGCGGGAACGGAGGCGGCGGCATCGCCTCGACGCTGATGCGATGGGCCCTGCCGACGGGCACGGCGACGGCGGAGACGCCGCGCTTTGTGCGGGGCGGAGGCTAGCCGACCGACCGCGGCAGGATCGCGGCCAGCGCCGCATCGCCATAGAAGAGCCGGATGTACTTCATCTGCT
>JBBRGR010000215.1:0-4717 GCA_038223815.1 Gemmatimonadales bacterium | reverse complement strand
CCTCCGGCGGGCCGAGGATGCCGTGGTGCTGGACACCAGCGCGATGGACTTTGCGACGCAGGTCCGGCAGATCGTGGCATGGGCCCTGGAGAAAGGGTTGCCACTCGCCTGACCGGCGCGTATCCTTCTTGGCTGGGCCGGAATCGGTCCAACCGAGGATGCGTCCTCACCCCATGGCCACTGTGGCCCTGGCTTCCCGCTGTCGCAGGACCTTCCCGATGTCAGAGACCGAGACCCCCACTGAAGTGCTCGACGAGGCGCCTGCCGCGCCCACCTTCCAGTCGACCGCCGCGATGCCCTTCGCGATGTCGACCGGGATGCGCGTGCGCGCCGACCTCTACGACGAGGACTACACCAGCGACGAGTACGAAGCGCTCCTGACGATGTACGAAGGGACCATGTCCCAGATCGTCGAGGGCGAGATCGTCAAGTCGAAGATCCTGCGCATCACTGATAACGCCGTGATCCTCGATGTCGGCTTCAAGTCGGAAGGGTCGGTCCCGCTCGACGAGTTCAAGGACCCGGAGAATCTCCAGGTCGGCGACGAAGTCGAGGTCTTCCTCGAGCACCTCGAGGATCAGGAGGGCGCGGTCGTGCTGTCGAAGAAGAAGGCCGACTTCATGCGCGTGTGGGAGAAGATCCGCGTGGCCCACGAGTCGGATCAGCCGGTCGAAGGCACCCTGATGAAGAAGATCAAGGGCGGCGTGGTCGTGAACCTGATGGGCGTCGATGACTTCCTCCCCGGATCGCAGATCGCGCTCCGCCGGGTGCCGAACATCGACGAGCTCCTCGGCTCGACCTACGAGTTCAAGATCATCAAGCTCAACAAGCGCCGGCGGAACATCGTCGTGTCGCGCCGCGTGATCCTCGAGAACGAGCGGGCGCACAAGCGCGAGCACCTGATGAAGGAGCTCGAGGTCGGTCAGGTCCGGAAGGGGATTGTCAAGAACATCACCGACTTCGGTGCTTTCATCGATCTCGGCGGCGTCGACGGCCTGCTCCACATCACGGACATGTCCTACGGGCGCGTCACGCACCCGAGCGAGCTGGTCGGCATCGGCCGCGAGGTCGAGGTCAAGATTCTCGATATCGATTGGCAGCGGGAGCGCATCTCGCTCGGCATGAAGCAGCTCCAGTCCTATCCGTGGCAGAACGTCGCCGAGAAGTACCCGGTCGGCGGCCGCGTGCAGGGCAAGGTCGTCTCGATCACCAACTACGGCGCCTTCGTGGAGCTGGAGCCGGGGATCGAAGGCCTGGTGCACATCTCCGAGATGAGCTGGACCCGCAACGTCCGGCATCCGAGCAAGATCGTGTCGATCGGCGAGACCATCGAGGCGGTGGTGCTCAAGGTCGACGAGTCGGAGGAGAAGATCTCCCTCGGCATGAAGCAGACCGAGCAGGATCCCTGGATGATCCTCCCGCTCCGCTACCCGATCGGCACGCGCATCACCGGCAAGGTCCGCAACCTGACCTCCTTCGGAGCCTTCGTCGAGATTGAGGCCGGCATCGACGGCTTGATCCACATCTCCGACATGTCGTGGACCAAGCGGGTGCAGCATCCGTCGGAAGTCGTCAAGAAGGGCGATACCGTGGACGTCGTCATCCTGAACATCGACGCCGACAACAAGCGCATCTCCCTCGGCCTCAAGCAGGCGACCGATGACCCGTGGCTCACCATCGGCGAGAAGCTGCCGATCGGGACCGAGCTCCGCGCCAAGGTCCTCCGCCCGGTCGACAAGGGCATCGTGCTCGACCTGGGCGACGACATCGAAGGCTTTGCCCCGGTCTCGCAGATGGGGATCGGTCACGACCAGAACCCCGAGGACGCGGTGGTCCTCAATCAGCAGGTGATTGCCAAGATCCTCGAAGTCGACCCGATCCATCACCGTGTCGTCGTGGCCATCATCGAGTATCCGGAAGACGGCATTCCGGAGCCGGGCACCGAGCCGCGCCTCTCCGAGATCCCCAAGCTCCCCGAGCCGGGCGATATCGAAGTGGACATGTCGGAGCTCGACGACGAAGGCTGATCGGACCCATGGTCAGCACCGAGTACGAACACGCGGGGGCGGCCATTGGCCGCCCCCGCGTGCGCCCATTAGCTTACTGCCTATGTCCGACATCCAGACCCGCCTCGAGGACCTTCGGCACCGCCAGACCCTGGCGGAGCAGGGCGGCGGTGCGGCCCGCACCGCGCAGCAACACCAGAAGGGAAAACTTGCGGCCCGCGAACGCCTTGACCTCCTGCTCGATCCGGGCTCGTTCGTGGAGCTGGATCGCTTCGTCCAGCATCGCACCACCGATTTCGGCATGGCGGACGATCGTCCGCTGGGCGACGGCGTCGTCACGGGCTGGGGCAGAATCGAGGGTCGCCTGGTCTACGTCTTCTCCCAGGACTTCACCGTCTTCGGCGGTTCGCTCTCCGAGACCCACGCCGCCAAGATCTGCAAGGTGATGGACCTCGCGGTGCGAAATGGTGCCCCGATGATCGGGCTGAACGACTCCGGCGGCGCGCGCATCCAGGAGGGCGTCGCCTCGCTCGGCGGCTACGCCGACATCTTCCTCCGCAATACTCTCGCTTCCGGCGTCATTCCGCAGATCTCGGCGATCCTCGGTCCCTGCGCCGGCGGAGCGGTCTACTCTCCCGCGATCACCGACTTCGTTCACATGGTTCGCGGCGTGAGCTACATGTTCGTGACGGGTCCGAACGTGGTGAAGACCGTGACCCACGAGGAAGTGACCTTTGATGACCTCGGCGGCGCCGATGTCCACGCCGAGACGTCCGGCGTCGCGCACTTCGTGCATGCCACGGAACCCGAGTGCCTGCTCGCGATTCGCGCATTGCTGGGCTTCCTCCCGTCCAACAATGTCGATGACGCGCCGCGCGGCCCCCTGAGCGACCCGGTTGATCGGCGCGAGGAGCGCCTGCTCGAGGTGATCCCCGACGTCGCCACCCGTCCCTATGACATGCTCGACGTGCTCCGCCTGATCGTCGACGATGGGGTGGTGCACGAGGTCATGCCCGCCTTCGCCGGCAACATCGTCACGGCGTTCGCGCGGCTTGGCGGTCGGTCGGTCGGGATTGTCGCGAATCAGCCCGCCATGCTCGCCGGCGTGCTCGACATCAATGCCTCGGTCAAGGCGGCGCGGTTCATCCGCTTCTGTGATGCCTTCAACATCCCGATCCTCACCTTCGTGGATGTGCCAGGATTCCTGCCGGGAGTCGCACAGGAACACGGCGGGATCATCCGCCACGGTGCCAAGCTGCTCTATGCCTATTGCGAGGCCACGGTGCCCAAGGTGACCGTCATCACCCGCAAGGCCTACGGCGGAGCCTACGACGTGATGAGTTCCAAGCACATTCGTGGCGATGTGAACCTGGCCTGGCCGACGGCAGAGATCGCGGTCATGGGACCCAAGGGGGCGGTGGAGATCCTGTACAAGCACGATATCGCCACGTCCGCCGATCCTGTCGCCGAGGCGGCCGCCAAGACCGATGCCTACACCGCGGCCTTTGCCACCCCCTATCAGGCGGCGGCACGAGGCTACATTGATGATGTGATTGACCCACGCGACACGAGGCCACGGTTGATTGATGCGCTGCAGACCCTTGAGACCAAACGCGATCGCAACCCGCCGAAGAAGCACGGATGCATTCCCCTCTGAACCTCCTCGGCCGCCGGCTCAGCACCGCTGCCCTGGGCCTCGTGGTTTCGGTCGGGGGACTCGCGGGGCAGGCTGCGCCCGTCGGAGCGTCCGCCCGCAGCAGCGCCTCGGCAGTGCAGCGGGCCGAGTCGCTGCTGGCGGCAGGGCTCCGTGCAGAGGCCAAGATGTTCCTGGGGGAGCACCTGGCGTTGGCACCGACCGATGGTCGCGCCTGGTTCGCGCTGGGCCGTATCCATCTCGGGGACGCCCAGCGTTGGCACCGTGACGGTCACCCGACCGAGAGCAGCGGGGTTCCCGTTGTCGAGTTCGCCACGTCGGCGTTCGAGCAGGCGCACCACCTCCTCGCCGATTCTGCCTCGGTCCATCTCGTCCTCGCCATCGTCGAGCGGACGACGCTCCGGATCGAGCGCCTCGGCTGGCAGGCGGCGGTGGAACAGGCGCTGCCGGCGGAGGAGCTCCCGCTGCCCCCGGTGCTCGCCGAGCTCGGTCGCAACCTGATGGGCTCGTGTCCGCGGGGCGGCATCCTCGTCACCGGTTCGCTGGTCGAGACGGCCGCCGTGTGGGGCGTGCGCCTGGCGGATGACGAGCGCGCGGATCTTGTGCTGCTGCGGCCGGACCTCTACGCGACCGATGCCGAGTATCGCGGGCAGATGGCCTCGGCGATTGGTGCCGATCCCGCTGCGGATCTTTCGGGCGCGCTCTTCCGCGCCAGCGCTCGCCGCCCCATCTGTGCCACCCCTTCGGTGGATTCGACCGTCTCAGCGACGCTGGATTGGCATCCGCTGCACCTCGTGCTGGCAGCGGGTTCCATCGCGACGGGCGAGGCACCTCCGGCGCTCAGCGTGTACCAGCTGGCCCGCACCGGCCTTGCCGGATCGGTCTGGAGTGAGGCCGCGCGTGACGTCTATGATCTCGCGGCGCGACGCAATCCCAAGCTCTGTGCCACGCTCCTCCTGCGCCCGAGCGTGCAGGGCCTCCCGGCGATCCTCGCCTGTCCACAGTGACGCAACGGACGATCCGTCGCGTCCTGGTGGCCAACCGGGGCGAGATCGCG
>JBBRGR010000214.1:0-4731 GCA_038223815.1 Gemmatimonadales bacterium | reverse complement strand
GGCCACCTCGTCGAGGTCGTGGCCGGCTGCTGCTTTGACGCGGTCTCGCCCGCGCCGCGCACCCGATTCCGCCTCTGCACGGTGGTCGCGGAAGCCGTGGCCAACGCCATGCTCTATGGCAACGAGAATGATCCCGCGCGTCGCGTTACCGTCGAAATCGCTGTCCATGCGAACCATGTGGTGATTGGTGTGACCGATGAAGGGGAGGGCTACGATCCCGATCTCCTCCCCGACCCAACCTCCGACGAGGCGCTGGAGCTGACCACGGGGCGCGGACTCTACATGATTCGCCAACTGGCCGATCATGTCGCCTTCAACGATCGAGGAAACACCATCTGGATGACGCTCCCCCGCTGCTGAGCCACCTCGGCACGGTGCTCGATCCTCTGGGTGCCCTCGCCGGGGCGACATTGCGGCTCTGGCACCTCGATGGCGGCGGCTGGTGCCTCGTGGCGGGCCCAACCGCCGGGGCAACCGCTCCCCGCGCGCCGCGCGCCCCCGGTGAGGACACCGCATCGGGGCTGGCGATCCCCGACGCGCCCGGTCTCTTCCTCGAAATCGTGCCCCGCGAAGGCCGTGGTGCCGAGGACCTCGGCGCGCAGCTGCTCCCGATCGTGCAGGCCTACCTCGAATCGGAACGCACGGCCACCAACCTGACCGGCGAGCTGGCGGCGCGGTATGAAGAGATCGACCTGCTCTACACCATCGGGGAGCTGCTCGGGCGCTCGCGTTCGGTGGACGAGGTCGCCAGCGTCATTCTCCGCGAAGTGACCGCTGTGGTCGGGGCACGTCGCGCCGGACTGCGCATCCACGACCCCGAGGAAGGCCTGCTGCGCTCGGTGGCGACGATCGGGACGTCACCAGGGAAGGTGCCGACCGAAGTCTCGGTGGATGAGCCCGACACGGTGGTGGCGCTTGCCTTCCGGACCGGGCGCATCGCCACCGGGACGCAGAGCAACTGGGTCCCCGGCGAGGTCATGGCCGTCCCGATCACCTATGCGGCCTCCGGGCAACCGAGCCGTGTCATCGGGACGCTCGCGCTTGCGGATCGTGCTGGCGGGGGAGCCTTCACGCGCGAAGAGACCAAGCTCGTCGCGGCCGTCGCCACCCAGATCGGGGCCGCGCTCGAGAACGCGCGCTTGGTGGTCGCCGAGCGCGAAAGTCAGCGACTTGAACGCGAACTCGAACTCGCCCACGACCTGCAACTCAAGCTGATGCCGACCCCGGCGGTC
Organism: Gemmatimonadales bacterium; assembly: GCA_038223815.1. Classification (GTDB taxonomy): domain Bacteria; phylum Gemmatimonadota; class Gemmatimonadetes; order Gemmatimonadales; family GWC2-71-9; genus Palsa-1233. The sequence goes on along the minus strand of JBBRGR010000214.1, from coordinate 3,499 downwards.
CTGCGTGGCGAGGCCGATGTCGCCGTGACGTCGCTCTCGGCGGAATCGCTCGGTGGCGATTTCTACACGTTCTCGAAACTCGGCGTGGGGCGCGTGGGGGTCATGCTGGGCGATGTCTCCTCGCACGGCTTCTCCGCCGCGCTGATTGCCGCGCAGGTCATGGCCGCTGCCGGCATCTATGCCAACGCCAGCACGCCGCCAGATGAGACGCTGGCGCTGCTGAGGGATTCCATCGCCGACGAATTGGCGACGACGGAGATGTACCTCTCGGTCTTTTACGGCGTGCTGGACCCGACGGCAGGACGACTGACCTTCACCAATGCCGGGCATCCGTATGCGTATCGCATTCCGCGCTTCGGGTCCGCGGAACGGTTGGCGCCCACGGCACCACCCCTCGGTCTGGTCGAACAGCAGGGCTTTGGTCGCCAGGTGGTGCCCTGGCACTTCGCGACGGATCTGCTGGTGCTGTTCACGGACGGGATCCCGGACCAGCAGAACGACGCGGGGGATCGCTACGGCGAGGCGCGCCTGCTCGCCCAGCTTGAAGCGGGACGCGACCAATCGGCGGCGGCACTGGTGCAGTCGGTGATGGACGATCTCCAGGAATGGGGTGGCGACCCGACCGACGATTGCACCCTGCTCGTGTTGCGCATGTGAGTGTGCGCGCCGAGAAGTCGCTGGGGCAGCACTTCCTCACCAATCCCGAACTGCTCGCCAAGATCGCCGCGGTCAGCGAGGCGGGCGCGGGCGACGTCGTGCTCGAGATCGGCCCTGGGCCGGGTGCACTGACGCGGGCCCTGCTCGATGCCGGCTGCACCGTCGTGGCGATCGAGCGGGACGAGCGGATGCTCTCGGGATTGGAGCGGCAATTTGCCGGACGCGACTTCATCGTGGTCTCGGGCGATGCCCTCGAGATGGACTGGCACGCCTTGGTGGCGCCATGGCAGGCACTCGGCCGTCGGTGGCGCGTCGTCGGCAACATCCCGTACTACATCACGTCGCCACTGCTCGAGAAGGCGCTCACGGCGCCATTCCCCGCGTCCATCACCTACCTGGTCCAGAAGGAAGTTGCTGATCGTGTGGTCGCCCCGGCAGGTCACGACGACTACGGCGCGCTCTCCATCGGCATTCAGGCCGTGGCCGAAGCCCATCGCGGTTTCGTCGTGGGGCGCGGTGCCTTCACGCCACCACCCAAGGTCGACTCCGCGGTGTTGCACCTCATCCCGCGCACCGAGCCACGCGTCGCACCCACCGAGGTACCGGCCTTTCGCAAGCTGGTCACCTCGCACTTCTCCTATCGACGGAAGCGAATGCAGCGCGCGATGCGCGAAGCCCTCGGTGTCGACGCCGAGACGGCGGCGCGGTACCTGGAGGCTGCGGGGATCTCGCCGGAAGTGCGGCCGGAGGTCGTGGAGGTGGAGGAGTGGGTGAGGCTGTTGGGAGTCGTGAGGCGTGAGTCGTGAGCAGTGAATCGGGAGTCGTTGGTTGTGTGTCGTTGGTCCTCGGCGGTGCGTGGTGAATTGTCACCCTGAGCGAAGCCCCGCCCCCGCAGGGGGGCGGGGCGCAGTCGAAGGGCCTCGTGCCGTGTGCTGGGAAACGAGGTCGTTCGACTGCGCGCCTGCGGCGCTCCGCGCAGGATGACACCATTCAACGACCGACGATCTACGACCCATGACTTGTGACCCCGCCGCCTGACGGCCGCGGCTGAACCGAACCCCCTGACGACCAACGACTCACGACTCAAACACATTCCCCGGCGCCATCAACCCCATCGGATCCAGCGCCTGCTTGATCCCCTGCATGACCGCCCGCTGCTCCGTCGTCACCTGCATCGCCATCCACCGCTGCTTGATCTTCCCGATGCCGTGTTCCGCGGCGACAGTGCCACCCATCGCCAGAATTGGCCGGAGAATCGCGGCGATCGCCCCCTCGATCTGGTGCACCTCGTCGTGGTTGCGGGCCACGAAGTCCATGTGCGGATGTCCATTGCCGGCGTGGCCGTAGATGGTCGGCACCGTCACGCCATGTTCCGCCACGACTCGGCGCGCGATGCCGATTGCTTCGGCGAGGCGAGGGAAGGGGACCGCCCAGTCCGTGGCCAGCCGACGCCCCCCTTCTCCTGCGAAGGTATTGCCGTGCTCCAGCATGGTGGCCGGGACGGCGTGGCGGAGGAGCCGCGCCGTGCGGATCTTCGCGTCATCATCGAAGACCAGCACGTCGTCCACCAAGGCACCGTGTGCCTCGGCGAGTGCGAGCCAGGCATCGAAGTCCGGGGTCTCGTCGCCGCGGGACTCCTGCTCGGTATAGATGAAGGCCCCACCGGCGTGTCCGCTTCCCCCCTCCTGCGTCCGGATGATGCCGAGTGCCTCGGCGTCGAGGAACTCGAGGCAGCGCGGGGCGATCGTCCCGAGGGCGGCCGCGTTGCGTGCGGCGACCACGAAGGCGAGCGCCTCGCGATCCCCGGGGAAGGGAAAGCCGATCCCCGTGACACGCTCCGGCAACGGCAGCAGCGAGAGCTCGGCGGCGACCACAATGCCGAGCGTGCCCTCGCTCCCGATGAACCAGTCGATCGGATCGTGGATCGCGGAATAGCCGACCGTGTTCTTCTCGAGGCGCGTGCGCGCGAGTTCGATCTGCTCGCCACTCGCGAGCACCACGCTCAAGCCGCTAATGTGTCGTCGGGTCGCTCCGTATCGCAGGGAACGGGCTCCCGACGCGTTGCAGGCGATCGCCCCGCCGAGCGCGGCCTCTTCTTCCGACGTCGGATCGGGGGCAAAGAGGAGTCCCTCGGCGGCCAGCGCACGCTTGAGGTCGCCGACCAGCATGCCCGGCTCCACCCGCGCGGTCATGCGCACCCGGTCGATGTCGAGGAGCCGCGCCATGCCGCGGAGCGAGAGCAGGGTGCCGCGATCGGTGATCGAACCCCCCGTCATGCTGCTCTGGCCCCCAGCGGCCGTCACTGGCGTGCCGTCGGCGCCTGCCTGGCGCATCAGTTCCACCACCTCAGCAGCGGAGGTGGGGCGCGCCACCGCATCGGGAAGCATCGTGAGCCCGGAGGCGTCGGCGCTGTAGGCCAGCCGGACGGCGGGGTCGCGGGTGAGGCAGGGAGGATCGGTGGCCATCAGGGTGGGGCTCCGGAGCGGGATGGCCGACTAGTATCGTCGCGCCGTCCCCTTTGCCGCGCCCGGCGCCTCGGTTAGTCTGTCCCCCATGACGACCCCCGACTTCTCCTCCCCCGAGGCGCCCTCGCCCGAGGAGCTGGCCCGCATTGCCGATGTCGCCACCGTCCTGGAGGCGATCATCGCCGACCGCGGCGTCCTGGTCCACCTGACGGACGAGGTGCGGCACCGGCTGCTGAACGCGGCAGGGAAGGTCTATGCCCCCGATGCCTTCCAGCGGCGGCAGCTGGTCAAGGCGGCGGCGCGCAAACGGAAGGCCCAGAAGGTGCACGTCGAAGAGAGCCTGCTCTCCTCCACCGGCATTCGGGTGGCACGGACCC
>JBBRGR010000213.1:0-4736 GCA_038223815.1 Gemmatimonadales bacterium | reverse complement strand
CGGGACGACGAGGCCGCCGCCCTCACGACATACCGGCGACGGCTGCGGGTCCTGATGGTGATTGGCTTCCTCCATCGGGCGCTGCTCTGGATCGGCGACATCCTGCTGTTCTACGCGCTGGTGGGAGTGGTGCTGCTGCGCCTGCGACACCTCGAGGATCGACGCCTGTTGCGCTGGGTCGTCGTGCTGCTGGCGATGCCAGTCGTGTTCGCATTGCCCAAAGTGTTTGCCCCGTTCCTCACGCTCGGTCTCCCGTTCTTTATCCCCGCGGAACTGGTCGCGAAGGGCCTCGGCTTCGACATCAACTCCCCCACGATTATCACGGACATCTTCGTCCGTGGCGACCTGCTCACCGTGATGAAGGGGAATCTCGTCGGGGTCTTCTTCCGGTATGGCGATCTCTTCGATTCGGGGCGGCCGTTCAAGGTGCTGGCAATGTTTCTCCTCGGACTCCTGATTGGTCGACACCAGGCGTGGACTCGACTCGACGAACGCGCGACGCTGCTGCGTCGTGTGCTGACGTGGGGCCTCGTCGTCGGCCTCCCGGCCTCCCTCGGCCAAGCCTGGATCGCCGGTCTCCCGCGCGAGACGGCCTTCGGCGGTTGGCGCGTCGTGCTCGACAGCACCCTGTACGCCCTGGGCGTCGCTCCGCTGGCGATGGCCTACGCGGCCGGCTTCGTCCTGCTGTGGCGCGATCCGACGTGGCAGGCGCGCCTCGGGTATCTCGCACCGACTGGTCGGATGGCGCTCACCAATTACTTGACGCAAACGGTCATTGGAATCACTCTCTTCTACGGCATCGGCTTTGGCCTCGGTGGTCGGGTCGGCCCCAGCTACTTTTTCCCCCTCGCGCTGCTCATCCTGCTCGCCCAGACGCTGTTCAGTCACGGGTGGCTGGCCCGGTATCGCTTCGGTCCGATGGAGTGGCTGTGGCGGAGTTGGACGTATGGACAATGGCAGACCATGCGACGAGAGGCGTGACATGACACGTTGCCCACGACGCGGCACCCCGCGCAGTCGAGCCTTCGCCGGATGGGTCATGGGCTTGGCGGGGTGGCGCGTCGATGGGGAGCTTCCCGACGCACCAAAGTTCGTGATGGTGGTGGCGCCGCACACCTCGAACTGGGATTTCACCCTGGGGGTGCTGGCGATGCTGACCGTGGGCGTTCAGCTGACCTGGCTTGGCAAGCATACGCTCTTCCGCTTCCCTGTCGACGGCCTCCTTCGCTGGCTCGGTGGCGAGCCCGTCAATCGCTCCGCCCCACGGGGCGTGGTCGGCGCCGCGATCGACAATTTTCGTGCGCGCGACGCGTGGGTGTTTGCTGTCGCCCCGGAAGGCACCCGACAGGCCGTCCCGACCTGGAAGACGGGGTTTCATCGGGTCGCCATGGCGACCGGGGTGCCGATCCTCCCGATCTTCATCGACTACCGCAGACGTGCCGTGCGCATCGGCACGTTGGTCGAGATGACTGGGGACGTGACCGCAGATGTCGCCGGATTGCGACGACTGTTTGATCCCGGAATGGCTCGGTACCCGGACCTGTTTGTCGCCGAACCGTCGGGTGCCCTCGTCGAGTCCTGAAGGGACCCTTACCCCCACTCGACTCTGGCCGCATATTCTCGGCATCCCTCCACTGACCCCCGCCCCACTCAGGTCGTGCCCATGACCGAAGACCCGCCAGCTCCCCGCAAGCCACGCGACGATGAGCTTGATGTCTTCGGCTTGACGCATCAGGGCCTGGTGCGTGCCGCAAACGAGGATCACTTCCTGCTTGGCTCGCTGCACAAGCATCTCGAGATCCGCGCGACCTCGCTGCCGATGGCCCACCACTTTCCGGGAACCGACGAACGCCTCGCCTTTCTCGCGATGGTCGCCGACGGGGTCGGAGGCCGACTGGCCGGCGAAGAGGCGAGCCGCGTCACGCTGGAGACGGTCACGCGCTACGTTTCCGAAAGCCTCCAGTGCTACTATCGCGCCGACGCGCAAGCCGACGAGTTCGTCGACCTGCTGCAAGACGCGGTCATGCGCAGCCATGAGGAAGTCCTGGCGCGCGCCGCGAACGACACCGACCTGCACGGCATGGCCACCACGCTCACCCTGTGGCTCGGGGTCTGGCCGTGGACCTTTCTGGTGCAGGTCGGTGATTCGCGCTACTACCAGTACCGGCACGGCACGTTGACCCAGGTGACCCGGGATCAGACCATGGCGCAGGAACTGGTGGATCAAGGCGTGATGACGCGCTCGGTCGCCTTCGCGTCGCGCTGGGCCAACGTGCTCTCCAGCGCGATCGGCGGCCAGCAGACCGCCCCGGTCGTCACGCGGATCAAGTCGGACTGGGAGAATGTGCATCTGATCTGTACCGACGGGCTCACCAAGCATGTGAGCGATGAACGCATCACCGAACACCTGCGCACGCTGACGTCCTCCCGCCAGACATGTGAGGCGCTGCTGCAGGAGGCGCTTGACGCCGGCGGCAGCGACAACATCACGATCATCGTCGGTCGCGCCGTTCCGCGCCCCGACCCAGCGGCGCCATGAAGCTCCCCCTGCTCGCCCTCCTCGCTGCCGGTGCGGTCACCATGGCCGCTCCCTTCCGGTCCGCGGAGGTGCGCGTTGTTCCCAACGACAATCGCGTCCCCGCTGGCACCCTCGTGCGCGACACGCTCCACCTCTCGCTGGTGCTCCAGCGGGCCGAGTGGTACCCCGAGGCGGAGAACGGACCGCACGTGATGGTGGAGGCGTTCAGCGAGGTGGGGAAGCTGCCGAGCATCCCGGCACCGCTGATCCGCGTGCGCGAAGGAACGGTGATTCGGGCGACGGTGCGGAACGCGCTGCCGGACTCCACCGCCAACCTGATCGGCTTCGGCCCGCACCCGATCACCACGACCGACACCGTGAAGGTACGCCCAGGCGACTCGACCGTGGTCACGTTCCTCGCGGGCGAGCCGGGGACCTATCTCTATCGGGCGGTGATCGGCAACGACCCGGACACGCGCGAAGCGGAGCACGAAACCACCGGTGGCGCGTTCGTCGTCGATCCTGTGGGTGGCTCGCCGCCAGATCGGATCTTCGTGATGAACATCACCTTCCGCACGGTGGACAGCACCCACGTGAAGGAAGCGCTCGGCATCAACGGCAAGTCGTGGCCCTACACCGAGCGCGTGGCGATGACCGTGGGCGACTCGCTTCGCTGGCGCGTGATCAACGCGACGTCCCGCGGGCACCCCATGCACCTGCACGGCTTCTACTTCCGCACCACGGCGATCGGCACGGGATCGAGCATCCGGGCGATCCCCCCCGAGGAGCAGATCCTCGAGGTGACCGACAGCTACGCGAAGTGGAGCACGCGCGACCTCGTCTGGTCGCCGGATCGACCGGGCAACTGGCTGTTCCACTGCCACCTGACCTTTCATGTCATCCCGGAGGCGCGCCTCGACTACGGCCCCGCCGATGAGCACCAGATGCACTCCACCGATCCGATGGCCCACATGGCGGGCCTGGTCATGGGCCTCACCGTGGCCCCCACTGCCGCGATCGCGCCGGCGCCCACGCGCGTGCGCCAGCTGAACCTGTACGTCGATCAGGGCGGCCCGCGTGGCCGGGCGCTGTCAACGTTCAGCTACATCGTGCAGCGCGGCAGGACATCGCCGGCCTCGGACTCGATGCAGCCGGTCGGCTCGACGCTGGTGCTGACGAAGGGGGAGCGGGCCGACATCATGGTCCATAACCGGTCCAAGCAGGCGGGCGGCATCCACTGGCATGGCATCGAGCTGGAGAGCTGGTCCGATGGTGTGGTCGGCTGGAGCAGCAACGGCACCGCGATGGCGCCACCGATCTTTCCCGGCGGCACCTTCATGGCCCGACTCCTGACGCCACGCGCGGGGACGTTCATGTACCACACGCACATGAATGACATCGAGCAGGTTACCGGCGGCGCGGTCGGCGCCATCGTGGTCCTCGAACCGGGGCAGCGCTTCGACCCGAAGCGCGACCACGTCTTCCTGGCGCACTGGAACGGTGTCTCCCTCGACAGCATGAGGGTGCCGGGCCTGCTCATCAACGGCGACTCCATCGCGCCCGCCCCGAAGACGCTGGCCCTCGGTGTGGCACAGCGCTTCCGGCTGATCAACATCGGCCCGGCGGCGATCGTTCAGTTCACCATGCTCCAGGACGCCACCCTCAGCAGCTGGCGCGCACTCGCCAAGGACGGGGCCGACCTCCCGATGGCTCGGCGCACCGTCGGACCGGCACGGGTCCGGATCGATGTCGGCGAGACCTACGACTTCGAGCTCACGCCGACCGTGGCCGGCAACTACCAATTCGAAGCGACCTTCGGGCCGAAGGCACCGTGGCGGCAACGCTTCATCGTCCGCTGAGCGTGGCCGGGTGCCTTCTCAGGGGACAACCTCGAGCGCCACGGAGACGGCGCGCATGACCGCCGGCGAGAGATTGTCCCGCAGTCGCGCGCCGCGATCCAGAGGCCACTCGACCCGAGCTGTCAGCTGGAGGGAACGATGGATGGGCAGGCTCGCCCCAAGAAACGGGCGCACCACTGCCGGGTATTCGAGCCAGTAGTCCCGGGGCCCCGCTCGACTGGGCGCGCTGCCGTTCCCCACGTGCTGGATCACCTGCCAGTCATAGCCCACCCACCCCCCCCGCCCGCTGGCACCCCCCACCAGCCGCGCCGCCCCACGGCCGTCTCGCCCCGCCACGGCCCCAGGGGAACGCGGCCCCA
>JBBRGR010000212.1:0-4743 GCA_038223815.1 Gemmatimonadales bacterium | reverse complement strand
GACCTCTGCTGGCAAGGCCGTCACCGAAGTCGCGCTCGATACCGCGCAGCATCGCACTGCCATCGAGGTGCAAGTCATCGAAGCGCTCCGGCAGGTGGCCCGAGTTCCGCGCGACCGGCCCCCGACGGCCCCGCCCGGGTGACCTCGCCACCCGGCGCGCTCCTCCTCCTCTTCGCCTACGGGGCCGGTCTTGTGACCGGCCTCGCTCGTTTTTCAGACCCACGCCTCGTTCTGGTGCTCCTCGTGGCCGCGGCATGGGTGTTACGACGGCGCGGTCACGCGGTGGTGATGCTGGTCGCGGCGCTGGGAGTGATCGCTGCTGGGACGGAACGGGCCGCACGGCAGGCGCGGTGCACCGACCAGTTGCCACTCGGCGAAACGGTGCTCACGCTGCGTCTCGTGGATCCTGCGGTGGGAAGTGGTCGCGTTGAGGTCCCAGGTCGGTGCGTGGATGTGGTGATGGCACGTTGGCCCCGTGCGACGAGGCTGCGCGCCGGTGTGTCGGTGCAGGTGCGTGCGCGCTGGCTGCCTCGACCGCAACCATTGGGATTCACGGGGGGGATGCTGCTGGTCCGTCAGGTCGAGCGCGAATGGGGTACGCCCGGGCCTATCGCGGTGGTCCGGAACGGTATCGCGAGCACCACCGATCGGCTCTTCGGGCCACGCGCCGCGATGGTGGATGCCCTGGTCGTCGGATGGCGCGGCGCGATGGATCGTGAGGTGCAGCAGGCGTTCAGTGCATCAGGACTGGTCCACATCCTCTCGATCTCTGGCTTTCACATAGGTTTGCTGGCAGGGTGGGTGTTGTTGGCGCTCCGGCTCGCCCGGGTCCCTCGACACCTCGCGGAGGGTGCGGCCGCGGTGGTGGCGGTCGGGTACGCCCTCTTTCTCGGATGGCCGCCGCCCGCCGCCCGCGCCGCGGTGCTGGCGCTGGCGCTGGCGTTCACCCGCTGGCGACAACGGCAGGTCGACCCAACGGCGCTGCTCGCGCTCAGCGCGCTCCTGGTCCTGCTGGCGGACCCTGCGGCCCTGGTCTCCGTCGGCGCCTGGCTCTCGGTCCTCGCGCTCGCCGGCCTCACAGCCGCCACGCGCTGGAGTGATCGGGCACTCGGGCAACATGCGCTGATTCGCGCGGTCAGTGGCTCGGTGGGGGCGATCCTGGCCACTGCCCCGATCACGGCCGCCGTGTTCGGGCAGGTGGCCCCGATTGCGGTCGTGTTGAACCTGATCGCCGTTCCGATCGCGGCCTTGCTGGTGCCGACCCTGATGGCCGCCTTGCTGTGCGGCACGCTGCTGCCCGCCACGGCGGGGGCCTTCGCGGCGTCCGGTGGCATACTGCTGCAGGCGCTCGAGGCAGTGGCGCGGATCGGCGCCTCGGCCCCCGGCGCCGGCGTGCCCGACGAGCCCGGCTTCGCCGGTGCGCTGCCGTGGCTCGGCGCGGCGGTCGTTGCCCTCTGGGCCATCCACCGCCGCACCACGCCGCAGGAGGCAGCCCGGCGGCTCGCCTGGGGTGGCGTGGCCGCGCTCTGGCTGAGCCTTGTCGGCCAGGGCATCGGGACACCCGCCCTCGGCGAAGGCCAACTCGCGTTAGTTTTCGCGGATGTGGGTCAGGGTGACGCCGCCCTGATCCGAACTCCAGGCGGGCACTGGGTCATGGTCGATGCCGGACCTGCCGATGCCCGGTGGAATGCCGGGGAGCGTGTGCTGTTGCCCTTGCTCCGGAGACTCGGAGCGCGACGCATCGAGGCGCTGGTGATCTCGCACGCGCACCGCGATCACGTGGGCGGTGCCTCGGCCATCACGGCAGCACTCCCGGTCGGCGTGGCGGTGGAACCGGGAGAGCCGTTCGCCGAGGCGAGCTACCATGACTGGCTCGAGACGCTCGCACGGCGCGGGGTGGGCTGGCATCCGGCCGTGGCGGGAGACCATTGGACCCTGGATGGCGTGGAGTTTCGGCTGCTTCATCCGCCGGCGCACTGGTCCCACGCGGGAGAGGATCTCAATGAGGATTCTGCGATCCTCGAGGTCCGATGGAAGGACTTTCGTGCGCTCCTGATGGGGGACGCAGGGGTCGTGGCCGAAGCCGCGCTGGCCGGAGCCCTGGGCCGGGCGGATCTGCTGAAGGTCGGCCATCATGGCTCGCGGACCGCCTCGTCCTCGGCGTTCCTGGGGGAGTTGCAGCCGCAGGTGGCCGTAATCAGCGTCGGCCGCAACCGGTACGGGCATCCGACGGGGGAGGCGCTTGGGCGTCTCGCCGCAGCCGGGGCACGGATCTGGCGAACGGATCAGGAAGGCCATATCACCGTCCAGAGCGACGGACACCACTTCACCGTCCGGGGCGTGTCCGCTCCCGTGACGTACACCGCCGGCCGACGTGCCGCGCCCAGGAGACGCCGTGCTCCCCAACACCATGGTCACCACCCTCGAGCGCTTCATCCTGGACCAGGAACGCGTCCATCCCGACGCCACGGGGGAACTCACCAACCTCCTCTATGACGTCGCCCTCGCCGCAAAATTGATCGGGGCCCAGATCCGCCGAGCCGGGCTTGTCAACATCCTCGGCGCCGCCGGGTCGATCAACGTGCAGGACGAGGAGCAGCAGAAGCTCGACGTCTACGCCAACGAAACGATGAAGCACGCCCTGAATCACACCGGCCGCGTGTGCGCGATGGCCTCCGAGGAGGACGAGGAGCTCATCCCGATCCCCGATGGCGTCCCGGCGGGGAAGTACGCTGTCCTCTTCGATCCGCTCGATGGCTCCGCCAACATCGACGTCAACGCTGCGGTGGGCACCATCTTCTCGATCTACAAGCGGGTCAGCACCGAAGGGCCCGGGCAACTGGAGGATGTGCTGCAGCCGGGGCGGGACATCGTGGCGGCGGGCTACGTCATGTATGGTTCCAGCGTGATGCTGGTCTATTCCGCCGGCCACGGCGTGCACGGCTTCACCTACGACCCGACGATCGGCGAGTTCCTCCTCTCCCATCCAGACATCACCACGCCACGCACCGGCAAGTACTACAGCGTGAACGAGTCGAACTTTCCACGGTGGGCGAAGGGAATGCAGCGCGCGGTGCGTGGCTTCAAGGGCGATGACCCGGCGCGGCTCAAGGCAAAGAACTCCCGCTACATCGGTGCCCTCGTGGCGGATTTCCATCGCAACCTGATCGCCGGGGGCGTGTTCCTGTATCCCGGTGACACCAGGAATCCCAACGGCAAGCTCCGGCTGCTCTACGAGTGTGCGCCGATGGCCTTCCTGGCCGAGGCCGCGGGTGGCGCGGCCACGGACGGGTGCCAGCGCATTCTCGATATTGTGCCGACAGCCCTGCACCAGCGGACGCCACTGGTCATTGGCGGGCTGGATGATGTCGGGTATGTCAAACAGGTCATCGCCGAGGCCGAGGGCACGGCGTGAGCAGGCGGCTTCGCGTTGAGGCGCCGCGGGTCGCGGGTCCGGCCGACTGGCGGGGTGATCCTGCGCACGACGTGGGCGAGCCGGGGCAGTTCCCCTTCACCCGCGGCGTCTACGGCGAGATGTACACCAAGCGGCCCTGGACGATGCGCCAGTACGCCGGCTTCGGGACCGCGTCGGCGACCAACCTCCGCTTTCGTGCGCTGCTCGACGCCGGGCAGACCGGGCTCTCGACGGCGTTTGACCTGCCTACGCAAATGGGCTTCGACTCCGACCATCCGATGGCGGCGGGTGAGGTCGGCCGTGTCGGCGTGGCGATCGACACGGTCGAGGACCTGAAGCTGCTCTTCGCCGAGATCCCGCTGGACAAGGTCTCGACCTCGATGACCATCAATGCCACGGCGGCGATCCTCCTGGCGATGTACATCGTGGTGGGGGAGGAACAGGGCGTCGCGCGGGCGCAGCTCGCCGGCACGATCCAGAACGACATCCTCAAGGAGTACATCGCGCGCGGGACCTACATCTATCCCGCCGAGCCATCGCTGCGACTGATCACCGACATCTTCCGCTTCGTGGCCGACGAGGGGATGAACGTCAATCCGATCTCGATCTCCGGCTACCACATGCGCGAGGCCGGTGCGACGGCCGTGCAGGAGGTCGCCTTCACGCTCAGCAATGCGCTGGAGTATGTCCGCCGCGGCATTGCGGCCGGGGTGCCACTCGCCGCGTTCGGGCCACGGCTTTCGTTCTTCTTCGCGGCCCACAACGACCTCTTCGAGGAGATCGCCAAGTTCCGCGCAGCGCGACGACTCTTCGCCCGACTGATGCGTGACCGCTTCGGCGCCGACGACCAATCTGCGCGCCTCCGCTTTCACACCCAGACCGGTGGCGTCACGCTCCAGGCACAGCAGCCGCTGAACAACGTCGTGCGCGTCACGGTTCAGGGGCTCGCGGCCGTCCTCGGTGGCACGCAGTCGCTCCACACCAACGGCTACGACGAGGCGCTGGCGCTGCCGACGCGTGAGTCCGCCACCCTGGCCCTCCGGACCCAGCAGATCCTCGCCTTCGAGAGCGGGATGACCGGGAGCGTGGATCCGCTCGCGGGCAGTTGGTACGTCGAGGGGCTGACCGACCGGATCGAGGCTGAGGCGCGTGCCCTGATCGACCACATCGACGCGCTCGGCGGTGCGGCGGTGGCCGTCGAACAGGGCTATTTCCAGGAAGCGATCGGCGAGAGTGCGTGGGCACAGCAACAGGCGCAGGAGTCGGGGGAGCAGACGGTCGTGGGCGTGAACCGCTTCACCGACGACTCATCCACCCCGGTCATTCCA
>JBBRGR010000211.1:0-4752 GCA_038223815.1 Gemmatimonadales bacterium | reverse complement strand
TCGCGTCATCGGGGCCGTACACCTCGGCCACCAGCGTGCTCATGACCGGCGGCCCAGGCGGAATCTCCGCGATCTTCGCGCGCGCACCGTAGCGCGAGGCCACCGCCACCACGAGCGGTCGCACCGCCACCGCAATCTCGTGACTCTGCCGATTGCGCTCGCCCTTCGGCAGCAGGTTCACCTGCACATCCGCGACGTTGGTGCCCTGACGCTGGAAGTAGTGCCGTACCAGGCCGTTGAAATTGAAGGGTGCCGCCGTCCCCGCATACGTCTGCGTGCTCACCACCTCCGGGACCGTGCGCAGCACCGACGCGATCTCGTCGGCCGCCGCCGTGGAGGTTTCGAGCGGCGTCCCCTCGGGGAAGTCGAGCACCACCTGAAACTCCGACTTGTTGTCGAACGGCAGCATCTTGACCTCGACGAGCCGCACCGCCAGCAGCGCCATTGACGCCAGCAGGAGCCCGACCGTGCCGAGATAGACCATCCGTCGCCGAGCGGCGTGCTCGATCAGCCCGCGCATCAACCGCGAGTAGCGGCCATCGGCAATCGCCGCCGCCTCGGCCTCCGCGTGACCGCTCGGTGTCACGTGGCCCTTGAGCAAGCGGATGGCCAGCCACGGCGTGATGATGAATGCCACGCCCAGCGACGCGAGCATCGCGGCAGACGCGCCAATCGGGATGGGGCGCATGTACGGTCCCATCATCCCGGAGACGAAGGCCATCGGGAGGATCGCCGCGATCACCGTGAAGGTCGCGAGGATGGTTGGATTGCCGACCTCGTCCACGCCCTCGATGGCTGCCGCGTCGGCGTCCTTCCCGCCCATCGCGAGGTGGCGATAGATGTTCTCGACCACGACGATCGCGTCATCCACCAGGATGCCGATCGAGAAGATCAGCGCGAAGAGGGTGATCCGGTTCAACGTGTAGCCAAGCAGGTAGTAGACGAAGAGCGTCAGGGCGAGCGTGACGGGGACCGCCACCAGGACCACCAGCGCCTCGCGCCAGCCGAGGAAGAGTCCGATCAGCACCGTCACCGACAGGGTCGCGATCACCAGATGCAGGATCAACTCCGACGCCTTCTCACCGGCGGTCTCGCCATAGTCGCGTGTCACGGCCACCGAGACGTGTGCCGGGACGATCCGCCCCTTCGCCGCCTCGACCCGCGCGAGGGCCGCATGGGTCACCGCGGTGGCATTGGCGCCGGGACGCTTCGCCAGGGCGATCGTCACCGCGGCTGCCGAACCGCTCGTATCGGCATAGGTCACCCGCCGCGTCGCCTCGGGTGGCCCCTCGGTCACGGTCGCGACCGCGCCCAGCGGGACCGGGCGGCCGTTGCGTGAGGCCACGATCACCTGGGCGGCATCGGCGGCGGTGCTGATCGGCGCGCCGACCTCGACCAGCAGCACACCCTGCGACGTGGTGAGTTCCCCGGCCTGCATCCGCGCACTCGCGCCCTGCAGCGCCTGCACCACTTCGCCCGGGGAGACCCCCGCAGCGGCGAGGCGCGCCGGATCGAGCGTGACGCGGAGCTGCCGCGGCATGCCGCCCACCGTGAAGGTGCGCGCCACATCGGGGATCGTGCGCAGTTCGTCTTCCAGATGCACCGCCACCTGCCGCAGGGCCTCGGCATCGAGCCCGCCGCCATGCAGCGTGAGCGCCAGAATGGGGACATCGTCGATCGAGTGCGGCGTGACCAGCGGCGGCGAGGCCCCGGGCGGCATCTCGCCCATGGCCGCCAGCAGCTTGGCGTGGACCTTCGCCACGCTGAGATCCTGGGGCTCGCCCACGGCAAAACGCACCGTGGCCATCGCCCAGCCATCCCCCGCCACACCGTAGACGTGCTCGACCCCGGCGATCTCGCGCATCCGGCGCTCGATCGGGCGCAGAATGGTCTGCTCCACCTCCTCGGGCCCAGCGCCGGGGAGTTGCGCCATCACATCGATCATCGGCACCGAGATCTGCGGCTCTTCCTCACGCGGGGTCGCCACGATGGCAAGTCCGCCCACCGCCAGTGACGCGATGGTCACCAGCGGCGTCAGTTTCGAGTGCAGCCACGACGCGGCAATCTTGCCGGCGATGCCCATCACGGCCTCCCCGCGACGGACGACACAACCACGCGGTCGGCCGCGGTCAGGCCCCCGAGCACCTCGGTCCAGTCACCCACCACGCCACCCACCCGCACCACCGTCATCAGGTCGCCCTGCGCTGTACGGCGATGCACCGACACCAGGTCGCCCTCGCGACGGAGTGCGTTCGTCGGCACCAGCAGTGCACGACGCTCGCCGTCGGGAAGTCGCAGTGCCGCCGAGCTGCCACCGCGGAAGCGTCCGTCGGTGTTGGCCACGACCGCGTTGACGGTATAGGTCCCACCGCCGCTGCGCGCGACGCCCTCGATCCTCGCCGTCACTGTGTCCCCCTCGATGACCGCCACGAGCGTGCGTCCCGGCGTGATCGTCGCGACCTGGGCCGAGGGCACCGTGACGGCAATGCGCAGTGCGCCGAGCTTGTCCACCGTGACCATCGGCGCGCCAGGCGCCACAAAGGCGCCTGGGTCCACGAAGCGCCGTGCAATCACGCCGTCGAATGGCGCCCGCACCTCGCCGTACGACGCCACGGCCGCGAGTTCGCCGAGCGCCGCCGTCATCGCCCGCACCCCCGCCTCGGCTCGTGCCAAGCCGGCCTCGGCCGCGTCGAGCTGCGCCTTCGGCGCCGCGCTGTCTGCGTACAGGGCGCGCAGCCGGAGGGCGCTCACGCGTGCCAGATCCCGCTGTGCCTCGGCATCGGCCAGACCGGCCTCCGCCTGCTGGCGCTTGGCGACGAGGTCACGCAGGTCGAGCCGCACCAGCAACTCGCCACGGCGCACCCGCGCCCCTTCGAGCACGGTCACTTCGACGACACTGGCCATCAGCTTGGTCGAGAGCGTCGCGCTCTCCATCGGCGCCGCCATACCGGTCGCCTCGGTCATCGCGTGGATCACGGTGTCGAGCACCGCCACCGCTGTACCCGTGGCCACGGCCGGAGCCGCGGCCTTTGGCGCCTCGCCACCACATGCCGCGAGCAGCGTCGTCACACCCACCAGCCAGACAGCACGCATCGCAATCACTCCGGGTTCACGGCCGAGGCGTCGAGCGCCGCAGCCAAGGGGGCAAGGTCGGCGCCGCGCACGCGGACCAGCGTGCCAAGCGCGAGAATCAGGTCATATCGTGACTTCGCTTCCGCCAGGCGTACGGAGAGGTCCGTCGCCTGGGCATCCAGCAGCTCGGCCACCGTCGCGAGGCCACCGTCGTACTTCCGCTCCACGATCCGGTGCGCCTCGGCGGCCTGTGCCACGCTGCGCGCCGCGATGCGCTGCGACTGCGCCGCCACCTGCACCGACCGCTCGGCGGCGAGCAGTTCCATGTCGGCCTGCGCGCGCGCCGCGTCGAGCCCCGCCCGCGCGGCACTGACGTTGGCCTGCGCTTCGCGGCGCGCAGCCAACTCGGTGCCACCACTGAAGGGCGACCACGTCGCCATCACGCCGACGGTCCACATCGGGCGTCCCGCGAGTGGCGTCGTGGCGTCATGCCACTCGTACCGTCCGAAGCCGTTGAGGCGCGGCAGCAAGGCATAGCCCCGACGGACGGCCTCGTGCGACGCCGCGTCGGCCAGCGCGCCGATGGCCTCGAGATCGGCACGCGCTCCGTCCGGTGCCGCCAGCGACTCCAGCGCCACGGCCGACGGGATGGCGGACGGCAAGACTCCAAGCGTGTCGCCAGGCAGGCCGAGCATCAGGGCCAGACGACGACGCGCGAGGTCGGCGTCGGCGCCGGCGCCGAGTCGCTGCGTCTCGATCTCACCGAGGCGAACCTGGGCGAGCAGCAGGTCCGAGCGCGTCACCACCCCGTTGCGGAGCGCCGCGTCGGCCCGGCGGACATGCGCCTGTCCAGCCGCCTCCGCCGCGGAGATCACCAGCTCCTTTTCACGCGCGAGCACCGCACCGTAGTAACTCGCGATCACGTCGAGCTGCACTCCGGAACCCGCCCACTCGGCCCGAAGCGCCTCAGCGTCGGCAGCGCGGTTGGCGGCGCGCCGGCCGGCCCAGGCATCGAGATTCACCAGCGGCACCTCCCCCACCACCGCCGCCCCCACGTCGGTGCGCGGCGTCGGGCGATTCAAGCCAGCCGGATCGAAGGCCGCGGGCGTCACCTCGCGCTGGCGGAGCAGGAAACCGAACGCCCCCAGCGGGTCGGAAGTCCGGACCGCACCCAGTTCCGCCCGAACACCGGGAAGGAATGCCTGATTCGCGCCGGCCGCTCTGGCGGCGGCGGCCGCGGAGCCGGCGCGGGCGATCCGGTTCGGATAGGCCGTCGAGTCGGCCCGGGTCAGGGCCTCCCGGAGCGTGAGGCGGGGCGCCTGTGCCGCCAGTGCCGGGGCACCAACGGCCAACAGACAGAACACGAGGGAGCGGATCAGCTTGGGCATAATGTTAGTATATGCCCATATAGTAATATTGTCAACACGGGAAACCGCCCGTCCTGCCGGCTGTCCCAGTGCCGCGGATTGCCATCCACGGCTGTTGGCGTCTTCGCACGACGGGCGACGCTGCGGGGGCGACGCTGCGGGGGCGACGCTGCGGGGGCGATGCTGCGGGGGCGATGCTGCGGGGGCGCCGCCAGCGGCGCCCCCACAGGGAGATAAAGCGGCCCATCGCCCCGCACACCGCGGACGTCTACCCCCACCCCCCCCTAGCCGCCACGCCGAAGTCCAGCCAGAT
>JBBRGR010000210.1:0-4766 GCA_038223815.1 Gemmatimonadales bacterium | reverse complement strand
GGAAGGCCGTCCATTCGTCGGCGCCGAGGGTCAGCGCCGCCTCTTCCAGTGCGGTGTCCATCCCGCGGAGCCGCGCCAGTACCACCAGCGTGGTGAACGGCAGCGAGAAGGTCGTGTGCGCGATGATCACCGTGGTGAGCCCGAGCGGGATCCCGATGCCGGTCACCAGGATGAGGAGTGAAATGCCCGCGACGATCTCCGGTGTCACGATTGGCACCACAAGCATCGCTTCGAACAGTGCCCGCCCCCGGAAGCGTCCGCGCGCCAACGCCAGTGCGGCGCCGGTCCCGAGTGTGGTGGCGAGCATCGTCGAGACACCACCGACCACCACCGACGTCCAGAGGGCGCGGAGCAGGTCTGGACGCTCGAGCAGTCGGGCATACCAGTCGATGGTGAAGCCGTCCCAGCGCGCCCCGGTGCGCGAGGCGTTGAAGCTCCACGCCATCAGCAGCAGGAGGGGGAGGTGCATCGCGAGCAGGCCAAGCCCGGCCACCGTGGCCACCAGCCGCCGGTTCATGCCAGCGACTCCTCGCGCGCCCAGCGCAACCGCACCAGCATCCCCAGCAGCACCGCGGCCATCAACAGGAACGCCAGCGCCGACCCGAAGGGCCAGTGGCGCCCGGAGGTGAACTGATTCTGGATCAGGTTGCCAATCAGCACCACCTTGGCGCCGCCGAGCAGATCCGACGTCAGGAACGAGCCGAGCGTCGGGATGAAGACCAGCAGTCCACCCGCCACGACACCCGGTAGCGTCAGCGGCCAGGTAACGCGCGCAAAGCGCCGCCACTCCGTTGCGCCGAGCGCTTCGGCTGCCTCGAGCAGCGCGGGATCGAGCTTCTCGAGCGAGGCGTAGATCGGCAGCACCGCGAACGGGATACTGCAGGTCACCAATCCGAAGAGCACTGCGCCGGTGGTGTACAACAGTTGCACCGGCTCGTGTACCCAGCCGAGCGACTGGAGCAGCTGGTTCAGCGGCCCGGTGTCGCGCAACAGGAAAACGGTGGCGTAGGTGCGCACCAGGAATGAGGTCCAGAACGGCAGCACCACCAGGAGGAGGAGCAGCGACCGCCACCGCGTGGCGCGGGCAATCACCAGCGCGATCGGATAGGCGAACAGCAGGGTGAGCAGCGTCGCGACCGCGGCAATCAGCAGCGACTTTGCGAGGATGGTGAGATAGAGGGGATCGAGCAGGCGCACCACGGAGTCCGTGGTCCAACCAGGATAGACGCCACCGAGGAGGTGGCGCGGCCGGAAGGCGTAGGTCGCCATGATCGCGATCGGGATGCCGAACCAGAGCAGCAGCCATCCGGCCGCCGGCAGCAGTGGGGCCGTGGCCTCGATCGCCGGGACACGGCGCAGCGCGCCGAGCAGTAGGCGGCGCACGCTCATCCCGCGAGCACCTGCGCATCGTCGGGGTGCCACGCCACCTCGACCACCTCGCCTGCGGCCCACGGCAGCGGCTTGGTGAGGAGGCCCTCGTTGCGGAGCGCCACACGCACCGTCTCGCCGTCGGCCAGCACCACGACCACGTGCAGCGTCTCGCCGAGAAAGATCGTCTCGCGGACGACGCCGGCACGGACGGTTTCCCCGGCGGGGCTCATCCCCGGGCGATGCAGGTCCAGCCACTCCGGTCGCACCGCAACCCGTACCGGCCTGCCATCTGTCGCCACGGCGTCGAAGAAGTTCGCCTCCCCGATGAACTCCGCGACGAACGCGGTCCTCGGCGCCTCATACACCTCGGCGGGCGTCCCCACCTGCTCCACACGGCCGGCATGCATCACCGCGATCCGATCCGACATCACCAGCGCCTCTTCCTGATCGTGGGTCACCAGAACGAAGGTGATCCCCAGCCGACGGTTCAGCGCCTTCAGTTCGAGTTGCATCTCCTTGCGGAGTTGCAGGTCGAGCGCGGCGAGCGGTTCGTCGAGAAGGAGAATCGGCGGTTCGAGCACCAGCGCACGCGCGAGGGCCACGCGCTGGCGCTGCCCGCCGGAAAGCTCCACCGGACGGCGGTGCGCAAACTCCCCGGGGTCGAGCCGCACCAACTCCAGCGCGCGCGCAACGCGTTCGGCGATCTCGCCCTTGACGACGCGTCGCTCCTCGAGACCAAAGGCGACATTCCCGGCGACGCTCAGGTGGGGGAAGAGGGCGTAGTGCTGGAACACCATCCCGATCGGCCGTTCGTACGGGCGACGCGCGGTGACGTCCTCACCCAGCATCTGCACGCGGCCGGTCTCGGGCTGCTCGAAGCCCGCGATCAGCCGTAACGTGGTGGTCTTGCCGCATCCGGAGGGGCCGAGGAGCGCGAAGAACTCCCCGGGTACCACGTCAAGCGAGACGCCGTC
This sequence comes from Gemmatimonadales bacterium, assembly GCA_038223815.1. GTDB lineage: Bacteria > Gemmatimonadota > Gemmatimonadetes > Gemmatimonadales > GWC2-71-9 > Palsa-1233. Next base: position 2,421 of record JBBRGR010000210.1, on the reverse strand, counting down.
CACCGCCACGGTGTTGCCGAAGCGACGGGAGACGGCGTCAAGCGACAGGACCGGGGCGATCAGGGCAGGCCGAGCTGTTGCTTGGTGAATACCCGTGAATAGATGCTCGGCGGATTGCTGCCGGTCGCCATGTCGTAGGCCTTCTGGTAGAAGCCCCGGGCGACGGCCCCATGCCCCATCCTGTCATGGGTCATGCCAAGCAGCACCAGCTGGAAGGGATCGTTCGGCATCGCCACCACCGTCTTCTGGAACTGCGCCTCCGCGGTCGCGAGGTCGCCGGTGAAGAGCGCCACGTAACCGACGAGGTAGGGGAAGTACTGCTCCTGAGACGTCGCCATCGTGGCATCGGAGTCGAGCGCCTTGCGCGCGTCCCCCAGCCAGCGCGTCGCATCCGCCGTGTTGCCTCGGCGTGCGGCCACCCGCGCCATCGCATGCGCCTCACGGAATGCCCAGAGCGACGCCGGGTGGGTGCGCGGTGACGGCTCGGCGTTGCCGAGCGCGGTGCCGCGGCGATACATCCGCTCGGCCTCGTCGAGGAAGCCATGATCAATGCAGACCCGGGCCGCCTCGTTGGCCATCTCGCCTTCCTGGTAGTGCGCGTTCTGCGGCTCGGCCGCGCGGCGGGTGACCCAGTAGGCGATCACCTGCTCCTGGAGCTCGATCACCCTGGCGCAATTGGCATCGTAGCCGTAGGACATGGCAAGCCGACGGGTGGCCGAGGCCCTGGCGGCCGGATCGGCGGCCGTGGCGATCAGCGCCTGATAGATGGCGCGGGCCTCGGCATGCTGGCCGGCCACATCGCCCCGCCCCGCGGTTCGGAGCGAATCGGCGCGGGTGGCCTGGGCGGTGAGCGACGGGGCCACGAGGATCGCGGCGCAGGCGGCCACAAGGGCGCGACGTGACGTGGACATGTTGGACTCCAGGGAGGGGATCCCACGAATCTAACGCCTGACCGCGTCGCCATCACCCCGGGGGCCGTCGCGACTATCATCCTTGCAGGAACGACCGACGACCGACGACCGACGACCGTTCGCGGCTGAGCACCCCCACCGGATACCCCCATGCCCCGTCTCCACGCCACCGGCCCCTTCGACGTGAAACTCCTCCCCCAACAGGACGACCCGGCCACGGCCGGTCCCTTCGGCCGGATGTTGCTCGACAAGCGCTTCCACGGCGATCTGGAGGGCACCAGCACCGGGCAGATGCTCGCCGCGCGCACGGCGGTGGACGGCTCGGCCGCCTATGTCGCAATGGAATCGGTCACCGGCACCCTGCACGGACGCCGCGGCAGCTTCATGCTGGCGCACACCGGCATGATGGACCGTGGCACGGCATCGCTCTCTGTCGCGGTGGTGCCGGACTCCGGGACCGACGCCTTGACCGGCCTCTCGGGCAGCATGGCGATCATCATCGAGGGGAAGGCGCACCGCTACGTCTTCGATCTCGAGCTTCCCGGAACCGCGGCGGACGCGCCGTGAGTCGCCATGTGGCAACCGCGGCGTGGGCCCGCGGCAGCGAGGACTTCCTCGATCAGCGCTACTCGCGACGACACACCGTCTCGTTCGACGGTGGCGTCGAGGTTCTGGGATCATCCTCGCCCCACGTGGTGCCGACGCCGATGTCGGATCCCACCTGCGTCGATCCCGAGGAACTCTTCCTTGCCTCGCTGGCGTCGTGCCACCTGCTCTGGTTCCTCGGGATCGCCTCGGGGCGAGGCTTCCGCGTCGATCACTATCACGACGACGCCGAGGGGACCCTGGCCCACAATGTCGCTGGCCGGATGGCCATGACCGTGGTGACGCTGCGCCCGAGAGTCGTGTGGAGTGGAGATCTCCGGCCGGTGGCGTCCGAGGTCGAGGCGATGCACCACGAAGCACACCGCCGCTGCTTCATTGCCAACTCGGTCATCACCGAGGTCCGGTGTGAGCCGGTCTGGTGATAGCGGCTGGCCTCCCGTTGCGCCCGCGACCTCGCTAGCATGGGGGATCCTGTCCGTCCCCATTTCCCTGAGCCGGAGTTCGGCGTGCGGCGACTGCTCCTCCTGCTCTGCCTGTCGGGCTGTACGGCCAAGCCCGCAACTCCGGCGACCGATTCCCTGACCCGGCGCCAAAAGGACAGCATCCTCGGCCACTCGCGACTGCCCGGTGCGGCTGGCGTCAACGGCGCGCTCCGGCTCGGTGATTCCGCCGCGGCCCGACGCGCCCGCGAGCAGGCCGTCTCAGGCAGCCCGTAACAGCCGGACACGACAATCCCGGCGGTGGAATGCAGCATCCCACCGCCGGGACCGTCCCAGCCTCAGAACAGCCAGCGCAGCCCTGCCGCCAACCGGTTCTGCTCGAAGAAGTTCAGCCCCTGATGCTCCACGAAGATCCGCGGCTTGCGGTCCATCGTCGTGCCATCCTGCGGCTCGAGGGTGACGCC
>JBBRGR010000209.1:0-4768 GCA_038223815.1 Gemmatimonadales bacterium | reverse complement strand
AGTGCTGCGCCTCCAGCACCACGCCGACCCCGCGCGGATTCAGCTCCGCACCGAGGGCATCGGCGATCTGATCGGTCATCCGCTCCTGGACCTGCAGCCGCCGGGCGAAGACATCGACCACGCGCGCCATCTTCGACAGGCCGACGATGCGCCCGCCGGGGATATACGCCACGTGCGCCTTGCCGAAGAACGGCAGCATGTGGTGCTCGCACATCGAATAGAACTCGATGTCGCGGACCAGGACCATGTTGTGGTGCGTCTCCTCGAAGAGGGCGTCGCCGATCACCTTGGCGGCGCTCTGCTGGTAGCCCTGGGTGAGGAAACGCATCGCCTTCTCGACCCGCTCCGGGGTCTTCTGGAGGCCATCACGATCAGGATCCTCGCCGAGGGCGAGGAGGATGCCGCGGACGTGCTGCTGCATGTCGGTCACGGGAACTCCCGGGAAATGGCGCACACGCATCGAGGCGACCGGACGGGCCGCCCCAAAGTCTAACCTCGGATACGCCACCCCACCCCGGGATGTTCCCTAGAAGACCCGCACGGTGATGCCGAGCTTGCCGGGGTTCTTCTTGATTTCGTCGATCAGTTCGGCCGTCGCCTTCATGGTGCGGCGGAGGTCGCCGTAGAGGAGCGTGTCGCTCGCGAGCTTGCCGAGGGTCCCCTCGCCGCGCTCGATCCGGGCGAGCATGGAGTCCACCCGGGCCGAGGTGGCCGCCAGCCGGTCGGAGAGATTGCCGGCGGAGCGCATGGTGGTGTCCAGCCGAGCCTGCAGCGCCGGGGCGTCGACCCCGATCAGCGTCGAATCAAGACGCGCCGAAGTGGCCCGGAGTGCCCGCATGGTCGCGCCGAGTTCGGCCGTCGGGCCCTGCTTCGCGTCGCCGTAATAACTCAGCAGGCGCTGGCTCGCCGCGAGCGTCGCCTTCAGCTCCACCACGAGGCCGGTATCGAGCATGCGGTTGAGCGAGGTCATGGCCAGGGAGGCCTGGTCCGCCAGCACGGCTCCCTTGTCGAAGAGGCCGACCTCGGTGGTGCCCTGAATCGTGGCACCTCGGGCCAGCGGCGTTCCGCTCCCCGGATCGAAGTTGATCACGGCGTCGCCGAGCATGCCGACCGAGCCGATCGACGCCCGGGCCGTCGTGGCCGGTGCGACATCCACCGAGAAGACCAGTCCGACCCGCACCTTGCCGACCCCCTCGAAGACGATCTCCTCGACGCGTCCGACCGGCGCCCCGGAGACGCGAACCGGCGCCCCTTCCTTGAGGTTGCCGACATCCGCGAAGACGACGTTCAGTTCCGGCTTGCCGAGCGACTTCCCCCGCAGCCAGAGGGTTCCGCCGATGAAGGCGGCGAGGGCCACCAGCACCAGCGCCCCGATCGTGGCTTCCTTGTGATAGGAGTGCATCAGTTGCTCATGGACAGAGTGGCTCGTTGTCGAAGTCGCGCTCCAGGAACGCGCGCACCTCGGGAACAGTCGATTCGCGGAATTCAGCCGGCGTCCCCACCGCGACCACCTTGCCAGCCGTCAGCAGGGCAATGCGGTCAGCGGTCCGAAAGGCCCCGCGCACATCGTGGGTCACCATGATCGAAGTGACGCCAAGTTCGGTATCGAGGCGCTTGATGAGCGCGTCGATGATGTCGGAATTCACCGGGTCCAGCCCCGAGGTCGGTTCATCATACAGCAGATACTTCGGTCGTCCCGCGATGGCGCGGGCGATGCCGACCCGCTTCTTCATGCCACCGGAGAGCTCGGCCGGCATCTTCTTCAGCGTCTCCGGCACGAGGTTCACGAGTCGGAGGCATTCCGCCACACGCGCGGTGGCCACCTCGGGGTTGCCGTACTCCTCGGGCTTGGTCAGGCCGAGACGGATGTTCTCATACACGTTCATCGAGTCGAACAGCGCCCCGTTCTGGAAGACGTAGCCGATGGTGCCGCGGAGCGCCGACAATTCCTTGCGTCCCAGCGTCGCGACGTTCTGCCCGTCAACGATCACCTCGCCCGCATCGGGGCGGATCAGCCCGATGATGTGCTTCAGGAGGACGCTCTTGCCGGTCCCCGAGGGGCCGAGGAGCGCCATCGTCTCCCCTTCCTGGACCTCGAGGTTCACGCCGTCGAGAATCACCTGCGCGCCGAAGCGCTTCGCGAGCTCCTTGATCTCGATCATCTAGTTCAGCAACAGCTTGGCGAGGAGTGTGTCGAGCAGGAGGATCACCACTGAGATGGTGACCACTGCGCCCGTCGTGGCCCGACCGACACCCTCGGCACCCTGCTTGGTCGTGAAGCCGCGGTAACAGGAGATCAACCCGATCGCGCCCGCGAAGAAGAAGGCCTTGATGACCGAGTAGTAGGCATCGAAGGGCCGCCAATATACTCGTGCGCCGTAGGCAAAGTCCTGATCCGAGATCGGCAGCGCCTGCTTCGCCGCCAACCACCCAGCGGCGACACCCACCACGTCGGCGATGATCACCAGCATCGGAATCATGAGCAGGCACGCCATGACGCGTGGCACCAGCAGGTGCGACGAGGGCGCCCGACCCAGGGACTCGAGCGCGTCGATCTGCTCGGTCACCCGCATGGTGCCGAGCTCGGCCGCGTACCGCGCACCGATCCGTCCCGCGAGCACCAGACCGACCAGGACCGGACCAAGTTCGAGCACGATCGATTCCGTCACCAGCGAGCCAACGACGTAGATCGGGATGTTGCCGGTGAACTGGTACCCGGCCTGCAACGCGGTGACCGCTCCCGCGAAGGAGGAGATCAGCAGCACGATGAAGAGCGAGCCGACGCCGATGCTCCAGCATTCATCGCGCGTGCGAGGGAGCCAGATGCGCCATTCGGGAAGCCCCCGGCCCATCTCGGCGACCAGCGCAGCAAAGCGCCCGACGGCGGACAGCGCGTCGAGCACGGCGCGTCCGGTGCGGTGCTGCAGTTGCGCGGCAACGTTGCTCACTGCGGCCTGCCGTTCTGCTGTTCGCGCATCGTTCCCCTTATCTTGACCCGCGGTGAGCCCCACATCCTTTCCCGATGCCCGATCGCAGCGCCTCCGCTTCAAGCGCCGCCTGGTCGCCTGGTTCCGCGCCCACGGCCGGGACTTGCCATGGCGCCGGACCCGTGACCCCTACCAGGTGCTGATCTCCGAGGTCATGCTGCAACAGACCCAGGTCGTCCGGGTCGAAAGCTACTGGCATCGCTTCCTGGACCGCTTCCCCACCATCCAGCACCTCGCCGCGGCCAAGCCGGCGCGAGTGCGGGAGGCGTGGGCCGGCCTCGGCTATTACCGACGCGCCGCCAACCTTCACGCCCTCGCTCGTACCGTGGTGACGCACCACGAGGGCAACCTGCCACAGTCGGCGGAGGCCCTCCGAGCCCTGCCGGGGGTCGGTCGCTACACCGCCGGGGCGGTCGCGTCCTTTGCCTGGGAGGCTGCCGAGCCCGCCGTCGACACCAACGTCGCGCGGGTCTTGCGTCGGGTCTTCCACCCCGATCTCCCTCCCGGCGCGGCCGGCGAGCGGCAACTCTGGGAGACGGCGAAGGCACTGGTCCCGCGCCGCGGTCCCTCCGCGTGGGCCACCAATCAGGCGCTCATGGAGCTTGGCGCGCTCCTCTGCACGGCGCGGGTAGCCCGCTGCGCGGACTGTCCGGTCCGGAGCGTGTGCCGCACCGGATCCGCTCAGCCGCGTGGCGCGGTCCGAAGCACGGCAACGGTGCGCTCGAGGTCACGCGGCACGTTGTAGATGTGCGTGCTGAGGCGGAGGTACTCGAAGCCTCCCTCGGCGATCCGTCGCGTCCGGATCCGCTCCTTCCCGAGATGCGCCTGCAGCGCCTCCGCCGTGGTGCCCGCCATCCGGAACGCCACCATGGCGCTGCGGAACTCCGGCCGCCTGGGCGAGACGATTTCCACGCCGGGCAACCGACTCAGGTGGTCGTGGAGTTGGGTGGCGAGTCCACGCGCCCGTCGCTCGATCGCTGTGCGCCCGATCTGCTGCTGAAAGGCGACAGCCGCCCGCAGCCCGGCCAGCAGCGATTCGTTGATCGTGCCGAGATGGCCGAAGCGCTGCATGCCGTCCGCGGCCCAGTCGCCGGACGCGATCAATGGCCAGGTGGTTGCAATCCGATCAGGGCGCATGACCAGCAACCCGGTGCCCTTCGGTGCCAGCAGCCACTTGTGCGGCGACGACGCGTAGTAGTCGGCGTCCAGCTCGCGGAGGTTCAACGCGAGGAGTCCCGGCGGATGCGCCCCGTCAATCACGCTGATGATGCCCCGCTCACGCGCCATCCGGACCAGCGCGTGCACCGGCTGCAGCATTCCGGTCGAGAAGAGCACATGCGAAATCGAGAACACCTTGGTCCGCGGCGTCACCGTCGCCATCCACGCCGCGGCCAGGTCAGCCTCGCGCGTCGGATCAAGGGGTGGCGTGAAGGTACGCAGCAGAATGCCCCGCCGCTTGGCGAGCATTTCCCAGCAACAGCGTCCGCCGATGTGCTCATGCGTGGTGGTGACGACCTCGTCACCCGGCTGCAGGTCGATCCCTGCCGCCACGATATTCATCGCTTCGGTGGTGTTGCGCACCACGGCGACCGAGCCGGGCCATGCCCCGAGGAACGTCTCGAGTTCCGCGTGCAGCGCCGGTCCGTTGACCATCTCCTGGCCGATCATCCGCTCGAACGCGCGCAGGTGGTGGATCGTCGCCTCGAGCACGGCGAGCGGCGAGGCCCCATACGTCCCGGTATTCAGGTGCGTCCCCTCGATCACGAACTCGCGGGCGATCC
>JBBRGR010000208.1:0-4825 GCA_038223815.1 Gemmatimonadales bacterium | reverse complement strand
TGCTGTGACGCCGCCCCAGAGATAGGGGGCTCCCCCAAATTCCCGCCACGCCCAGGTCGAGGGCTGCTGGGCGAGCCCGGCACGGATGACATCATGGTACGGGCGAATCGATCCCGTGAGGATCTCGCCGACCTCCCCATCGGGGAGTCGGACTCGGGAGCCTCCTTCGAGCTGGACCCGCGCGCGGTGGGGGGCGCGGATCGCCGTGCCGGATCCGTCGCGCAGCAGGGCCCCCTCGGACCATCCCGCCGTCGCCAGCCACGCCTCGACCTCGCCGAGGTGAAGGCGCCGCACATAGCCCTCGTGCACCCAGCCGTCGTACTGGTCGAGGATCGTCCGGATCTGCAGCATGCCGCCACGATGATCACGCACCTCGGCCCCTTCGCCGAGGACGAGCTGGCTGACCTGTTCCCCGGCGAGCGATGGGGTGGCCAGCACCGGGACGACCGCCGTACTCGCCAGCAGGGCGTTCATCCGAGCTTGGCCTTGGCGACGCACTCGCGGCAGAGGGTCACGCCACGAATGGTGCAGACCAGACAGACAAACGTCCCGCACCCCTCGCAGGGATAGCCCTCGGAGGCGCGCTCCTCCCGCCCGCAGGCGCGACAGAGCATCGCGTCACGTTCACGCAGGGGCGGCCGTTCCTGGGTTGTCGCCATCAGTGCGGGATCGCGTAGCGCTTGATCTTGGCGATCAGTGTCGCGCGCGAGATGCCCAACTCGGCCGCCGCGCGGGTGCGGTTGCCCCCATGGTGCTTGAGGGTCCGGTCAATGTGCATGCGTTCGACCTCCTCCATCGTGAGCGGCGTGTGACGCCGATCGAATGGGCCACCCTTGGCGCGAAACTCGCCCGGCAGATGCTCGGCACCGATCTGTTCGGCGCCGCGGGCGAGCAACAGCGCCCGCTCCAGCACGTTGCGCAACTCCTGCGCGTTCCCTGGCCAGGCGTGTCCGAGCAGACGTTCGAGCGCATCGTCCGACAACCGGGCGGGTGCCCCCGGCGACATCGGGGACAACTCCCGCAGGAAGCGACGCACGAGCCCGAGCACGTCGTCACGCGTCCGGTCGCGGAGCGGGGGCACCGCCAGCGGCATCACATTCAGCCGGTAGTACAGATCCTCCCGGAGCCGCCCCGCGGTCATCGCCGCCTGGGGGGACTCGGCCGTGATCGCCACGATCCGCACGTCGACCGGAATCTCGCGGGTGCCGCCCACCCGCCGGAAGGCATGGCTCTCGAGCACGCCCACGAGGCGAGCCTGCAGGGCAATCGGGAGATCCACGATCTCGTCAATGCAGAGCGTGCCGCCGTCCGCGATCTCGAGCAACCCCTGCCGACGTTCCGGACCGGCATCCCCGTCGGGCGTCCCCTCGCGGCCGAACAGCTCGACCTCCAGCCATTCCGTGTCGGCCGTCCCATCGGCCATCGCGATGAAGGGCTCCTGGGCGCGCGGCGAGGCATCGTGCAACAGGCGGGCGACGATCCCCGTCTCCGTCCCCGTTTCCCCCTGAATCAACACGGCCGTGCGATCACTCCGGGCCAGCAGTGTGAGCTGCCGTGCCACCTCACGCATCATCGGCGAGGTGCCCAGTCCCTCCAGCCCATCACTCGCCGCGCTCTGGCCGATCAGCGTCCGGTTGACCCGCCGAAGCCGGCCCTTCTCGGCCGCCCGCTCCGCCACGACGAGCAGATGCTCCAGCTCGACCGGCTTCACCAGAAAGTTCTCGGCCCCCGCACGGATCGCCGTCACCGCCGCCGAGACGTCGTTGTCGCCGGTGAGCAGCACCACTGCCGTGTCCCGCCCACGCAGCTGCTCCAACACGTCGAGGCCATCCATCCCGGGCAGGTTGAGGTCGAGCAGCACCACATCCGGGAGTGCCCGCTCGAACGTGCTCAGTCCCGCCTCGCCGGAGAGTTCCCGATAGACCTCCCATCCGCGCGCCTCAAAGAACGCGCCGATGGCGCGGAGCACCGAGGCGTCGTCGTCAATGAGGAGGATGGAGTCGGTCATGGAATCTCGATGAGGGCGGAGATTGGTGAACGGTGACCCAAAAGCTAAAACGATTCGCGGATTCCGGTTTCCTGAGCGCTGGTTCTCGGTCCTCGGTCCTCGCTCAGCCCACCCCCGGCAGCATCACCGCAATCGCCCCCGGCACGACCGTGGCGGTGAACGGGGTCTCGCCGCCTGCCTCGCCGTCGAGCTGGACGGGTTGGGGCCCTTCGAGTGCCCGGACGGAAATTTCCTTGCCGCGGGCATAGCCGACGAAGACATCCTTGCCGAAGGTCCCCTCGGCGTCCCGGAGGAGGTCCCAGACGGCACGCACCGACCCGCCAAACGAGTTGGCCTGAAAGACGACCAGGTCCAGCAACCCGTCGTGCGGGGAGATCCCCGCGCCGAGCTTGATCAGTGGCGGAATGACCTCGCCGCAGTTGGCGACCATCAGCATGGCGGCCTCCAGCTCGTGCTCGATGCCATCCACGGTCACATGAAACGGGACACTGCGGATCTCGGGAATGATCCGCAGGGTGGTGGCCACGTACGCCATCATCCCCCATTTGTGCTTCATCGCTGATGGCGTCTCCACCATCACGCGCGCATCCACCCCTGCCCCGCACGCGACGGCGAAGTACTGCACGCCATCGGGCCGCACCATCCGGCCGAGGTCGAGTCGCTGTGGCGTCCCGCGGACCATCGCCTCCGCGGCCTTGAGCGGATTGGTCGGGAGGCGGAGGTTGCCGGCGAGGAGGTTGCCCGTGCCCCCGGGGAGGAGGCCGAGCGCGACGTCGGTGCCGACCAGCGCGGCGGCCGCCTGCATTGTGGTGCCGTCCCCGCCGAAGACCGCGACCACATCGGCCCCCTGCGCCACCCCGTATTCCGCGAGCCGTCGCGCATCCCCGGGACCGCCCGTCGCCAGGACCTCGACGGTCCAGCCCGCCGCCGTGATGATCTGCTCAATGCCACGCACGGTGGCGGAGGCGGTGCGGGCGGCGTTCGGATTGGCGATCAGCAGCGCGTGGGTCACTCAGTATTCCCGTTCCCAGAGCAGGTCGCCACCGAACTGGTAGCGACGCGGCAACAAGGTAACTGTCGGATTGGCCTGACAGGTACCGACCGGCTCGGCCGAGACCTGGATGCGGAAATCGCGGGAGAGGCGATACTCCAGGGAACCACCCAGATTGTTCCGCGAGAAGGCCGGCCCGGCACTCGCGCCGCCCAGACAGAAGCCCGCATTGAATGTCACGAAGAAGCGGCGCGAGAGCTGGAATCCGGCCAGCAGCTGCGTGAGCGAGGAACCCTGGTTGTCCTCGATGAAGCCCGGGCGGAACTCGAACATGTCAATGCCGACGAGCCGCTCGAGTTCCCCGCTGACCGCGCCGGCCAGCATCGAGCGCACGGTTGAATTGACCTGCGCCGACTCCCGACCCCCGAGCTGGAAATCCGGACGACCGAACATCAGGATCGCCAGGAGATCCCGCTCGGGCAGATTGCGTCCCGGACTCGACAGGGTGAGGCGCGGCACCAGGATCGTCCCCTCGATCCGCGCGACAATCGGGACTTCATCGCCATCCACCATGCGCGCGACGTGACGCGCCCGCAGGTCGAGTTCCGCATTGAGATCCGGTGAGCCGAAGTAGCTGACCGTCCCCCCCTCGACGTCAAAGTCGCGCGCCGGCAGATACGGAATGCGCAACGTGTACGTCCCCCGGGGCGCGTTGAAGGTCCCGGCAAGCCGGTAGTTCTTCCGCAGCTTGTCGATCGTGACCGATCCCTCGAGCTGCACGTTCGCCTCGCTCGACCGGAGCCAGACGTCCTGCCCGAGTCGGAATCGGAGATCCTCGATCCGCAGCGAATCCAGGAAGCGACTCTGGAAGGCGGCCCCAAGACGCTGCTTCCGGAGCGCCAGGGTGTCCACCAGATCGATGTAGGCCGGATCCTCGAGGTCCACAATGTCCTTGGAGACCAGATCGGCGAAATAGAGCACGCTCCCCGTGAGGGTGCCCAGGCCACGCAGGACCGGTTGCATCAGGGGCCCGCGCAGGGTGACATCGAGATCCGGCCGCAACTTGAGGTAGTTCGGCACATCCATCACCAGAAACTCACGCGCCGCAATCCGCAGGTCGAGCACGGGCTTGGTGAGTTCCTCGAAGCGGATCGAGCCCGTGGCGGTGAGGCTGCCGCCATCACTGCGCATGCCCAGCGAGTCGAGAATCAGCGAATCGCCGCTGAAACGCGCCCGACCCTCCACGTTGCCGTAGGTGACGCCCAGCGCCGGGAGCCGCGCCTGTGCTCCAAGCAGCGCCAGCGTGCCGTCGAGCCGCGGATCATCCCACGTGCCGCTCGCACGCAGGTCGAGCGCCATGGTCCCCAGCGAGTTGCGGATGCTCGGCGTAAAGGCCTCGAAGACCGCGAGATCGACCGAGTCCGCTTGCGCCGTGATCGCGATCTGGCCAGGGAGCTTCCGTTCCTCCCGCGCTTCGAGTGCGAGATCGAAGGGCAGGGTGAGATCCACCTCGAGCACCGGATCCCCGGTCCGCCAGAAGGTGATCAACGACCGGAGCGAGCGATTGTCGTAGTCGAAGGCCGCCCGAATCAATGGCGCCCGCACATCGCCGAGGATCGGACCGGTGAGCGACGCGCTGCCGCGGAGGGTCGGCATGGTGCGTGTGCCGCCGAGGCGGAAATCGAGCGAGGCCAGACCGGCCATCGCGGCCGTATCGCCCTGCAGAACCCCGACGACGTCACCCAACTCCAGCCCCACCACGCTGCCGGTCAGCAGGCTCGGCAGCGAGCCCGGCACGGCGCCTGCCAGCGTGACCGTGCCGCTCC
>JBBRGR010000207.1:0-4834 GCA_038223815.1 Gemmatimonadales bacterium | reverse complement strand
ATTGCGACGGGGTATGTGCTCCTCATGATCGCGACGTCCCGGTGGGGGGGGAGCGCCGTCGCCACCCAGGCCACGGGGCCCAGTGCTGCGCGCACCATGGTCGGACCGGTTCCGCTCTGGTCCCAGCGGCGTGAGGTCATTCGGGATCTCGGGGCGAGCTACGAAACCGGCGAACTCACCTTCACACCGTCACCGCGCTATACCGCCACCGGACGGCGTGAGGTGGGGTTGGACCCTGCGCTCATTGCCGCAGTGCGGGCCACGCGACGCGGTGACAATTTCCTGAGCTGGTCCCGCTTTCCCATCGCAGCGTCTGATGTGGTCGGCGACTCACTCCGCGTCACGCTGAGCGATGCACGCTACGGCAGCGGGCGGACCGCCACGTGGGCGACCATGGAGGTCATGGTGCCCGCGCCTCCGCTCCAGAGAGCGCCTGTCCCCTAAACGTGGCGGGGGCGGGTGGCATCGAAGCAGCAGAGGACCGCAGTTGTTTCTGACAGCCCACACAAGGAGCCCCCGGTGCCAGCATCCCACCCGGTCGCACGCCTTCGCCCGCGCATGGACGCTGCCGTCATTGCGGCAGCGGCGCTCCTCACCACGGTATCGGTCATTGCCGCTGCCTCCCATCCCGCGCCAGGCAGTGCGGACGACCTCGCCGCAATAGCGCCGATGCGCGTCGCCCGCATGGCGCACACCGCGTCGGCCCTCCCCGACGGGTCCGTGCTGGTGGCCGGCGGCTTCACGGACCAGGCGCGGGCAGCACAGGGCGCCGAACGCTACGATCCGCAGACGCACACGTTTGCCGCCGTGGCCCCGATGCGCCTGCTGCGCCACAGCCACACCGCGACGGTGCTTCCGGATGGCACGATCCTGCTCGTCGGCGGATTCGCCGCTGGGAATCGGCCGACCGCATCAGCCGAGATCTTCGATCCAGCAACGATGCGCTTCACCGACACGGGCACGCTCGCTGCCGCCCGCGGGGGGCACGCGGCCGTGCCGCTCAGCAACGGCACGGTGCTCATCGCCGGTGGGGTGGGCCCGGACTGGGCCTATCTCAAGAGCGCGGAGGTGTACGACCCCGCGGCCGGTCGGTTCACCCCGACCGGCAACATGACCGTGGCACGGGAGAGTCATGTGGCCGTCCGCCTGCAGGATGGCGGGGTTCTGGTCGCTGGGGGGCATCGCGATCGTCGTGAGGCGATCACCATCTACGCCTCCGCCGAACGCTACGACGTCGCAACGGGCACCTTTCGCGCGATCGGTCCAATGACGACGCGCCGGCACAAGCACGATGCAGTGCGCCTCGCGGATGGTCGCGTCCTCGTCACCGGCGGATCGGACGAGCGTGATGACCGCGGGACATACGCGACGACCGAGCTGTTCGATCCGCGGACGGATCGCTTCATGGCCGGACCACGGATGCTCCTCGCACGCTACAAGCATGTTGGCAGCAGCATCCTCCTGCCATCCGGCGAAGTCTTGATCGCGGGTGGAGCGAATCACGCCGAACGTTTCAATCCGCGCACACACGCGTTCACGCGCGTGGCCGGAAGCGCCACTTTGACCGGGCAGTTCTCCGCCGTGGCCGCACTCGCGGATGGAGGTGCGTTGATCACCGGAGGATACGGTGCGAATCGGGGGCCGCAGGCGACGGCGTGGCGGTATCGATGACGAAGCCCGTTCACTGGCGTACTCCATCGAAGGGATGATTCTTGCCCAATTGCGTGTGCCTCACGGCGACGGTGGCGTCTACGGGGTAGCAGCATGGTACTGACTCCTCGAGTCCAGCCGTGGGCTGCTTGATCTTCATCGCACCCGGAGCCCGACATGCCTCTCCCGATTCGTTCCCTCGCCCTCCTCTCCCTGGCATTGACCGTCTCGGCGTGCGCCAAGAAGGACTCCCTTCCCAACGCCGACAGCGCCGCCGCGGCAAATGCGCCGCCGCCGCTTCCGCCGGCCCCGATGGCGATCACGGCGGTGGATCTCGGCAAGTCCTTCACCACCGAGAATGGCATTCAGGACAACAGCGACACCTTCAACCAGCGTGACTCGCTCTACGTGTCCGTCCAGACCGATGGCGTGGGCACCGGGCTCGTCGCGATCCGCTGGTCCACCGAGGCCGGCAAGTTGATCGACTCCACCTCGCAGACAGTCACCGCCAGCGGATTGGGTCGCGCGCTCTTCCGCACCGGTCAGGCGAAGCCGTGGGCCGTCGGGAAGTATCAGGTGGATGTGACGCTGAATGGTGTCGCCGCAGGATCGAAGTCGTTTGAGGTCAAGCGCCCGTAGTCGCGACACGGCACTGACAGACGACGGCGCCCGAGCACGACGCGGACGCCGTCGTCAACGTTCCCCCGTGCGGGCCGGACACGCGCCCGCAGGTTGTCTGCTTACCCCTGCCACGGAGCACACCCATGTCAGTCGCCAAGGTTTCCGAACTGATCGCTGAGTCGCAGAAGAGCTTCAAGGATGCCATCGAAGAAGGTGTCGCGCGCGCCCACAAGACCATCCGGAATGTCACCGGAGCCTGGGTCGAGGGGCAGAAGGTCGAGATCAAGGATGGGAAGATTGTCGCCTACCGCGTGAACCTGAAGGTCACGTTCATCCTCGACGACTGAGCGCGGAGCGCGACCCTGAGCACGACGGCCGAATCAGCACACGCGCTCGTCCACCTTCGTCGAGCCACGACCTGGCTCGACGACGGCTTCCGCATCCCGGGAACGGCCTTCCGATTCGGCCTCGATCCGATCCTGGGACTGGTCCCGGGCGTGGGGGATCTGGCCGGTGCCGCGCTGTCGGCCGCGATTCTCGCTGAGGCCGCCCGCCGGGGCATCAGTCGCTATACGCTGATGCGCATGGCTGGCAACGTCGCACTCGATGCGTCGATCGGAGTTGTCCCGATACTCGGCGACCTGTTCGATGCCGCGTGGAAGGCAAACCGCCGCAATCTGACATTGCTCGAACGGCACCTGGGTTCCCCGCCCGAAGCGGCGAGCGCGGATCGACTCTTCGTGGTGGTGATCATGGGGGTGCTGGCGTTGATCTGCGTCACGCTCATCGCGGCAGGGGCCATCCTGAGCCTCGTCCTGATCCGGTGGATCCTGGCGGGTGGATAGACCTGCCCCGCGCTACCCCCGAGGATGGAACTTCTTGTGGACGCTGCGGAGAAAGTCGCGGTCCACATGCGTGTAGATCTGTGTGGTGGAGAGGTCGGCATGGCCCAGCATCTCCTGCACCGCGCGGAGATCGGCACCGCCTTCCAGCAGATGTGTCGCGAAGGAGTGGCGCAGGGTGTGCGGTGTCACCCGCTTGGTGATCGCCGCCTGGGCTGCTCGCTTCTTCACGATCCCCCACGCACCGACGCGTGAGAGCGGCTCGCCGCGAGCATTGAGCAGGACCCGGCCCTGCGACTTCCCCCGATCAAGGTCGGCTCGCGTGGTGTGCAGATACACCGAGACCGCGCTCACGATCGACCGCCCGATCGGCACCAGTCGCTCCTTGCGCCCCTTCCCGAATGCGCGCACCAATCCATCACCCAGTAGCAGGTCAGTCAGTCCCATGTCACAGAGTTCCGAGACACGAAGCCCCGCACCATAGGCAAGCTCGAGCATCGCCCGGTCGCGCCACGCCAGCGTCTCCTCCACCTGAGGCGCCGCAAGCAGCCGATCGACCTCTTCGATGGACAAGGTGTCGGGGAGTGTCCGCCAGCGCTTGGGTGTCTCGAGCCGATCACTCGGATCCCGCTCAACCAGCCCCTCGTCGGCCATGAACGCGAACCAGGTGCGAACCGAGGAGATGTGTCGCCGGATAGTGGCGCCACTCAGACCGAGATCCTTGAGCAGGAAGATGAACTCGCGCAGCACGGGCGTGGTGAGACCACGCGGGTCGACAATCCCCTTGCTCCGCGCAAAGGCCGCCAGACGGGCCAGATCCCGCTGATAGGCTTCGATGGTGTTCGGGGAGTGTCCGGCTTCGAGCGAGAGGTGATCCCGGAACGATGGCAGGTGAAATGCCGCCATGAGTTCGGGCGGGAGGTCGCCGAGACTCACGGCCCTGTCCGCGTGCGACGGCGCCACCAGAAGAACGCGCCGATCGCCAGCAGGACGAGCAGGCCGACCCCCACCACCCGGTTGAACTGGTTCACCCAGCCGAGGACGGCCTCCCAGTTTTCTCCGAGCTTCGCCGCGGCGAGGATGATCGCGCCGTACCAGATGGCGGAGGCGAAGACGATCGGCACCAGTACTCGGACGGGTCCGAGGTGGATCAACCCCGCGAACGGTGCGACCACAGCACGGAAGCCTGGCAGCAACCGCCCGATGAAGAGCCCGAGGAGACCGAACCGCTGGTACTCGGTCCGGACGAAGGCCAGCCCCTGTTCCGGAAGAAAGCGCTTCGCAAACCCGGAGGCAAAGAGGGTAGACGAGTGCCGCGCGGCGAGCCAGTAGATCCCCATCGCGCCCCCCACATTGCACACCAGGGTGACGGCGAAGACAATCCGTGCATCGATCACCCCGCGATGGGAGAGGAATGCCCCGAGGGCGATCGCAGTGTCGGCGGGAAAGGGCGGGAAGATATTCTCGATAGCGGCGAGGAGGCCGATGACGGCGTACACCGCGACCGGCGGCAGACTCGCCAGCCAATCCACCATCCCTTCCATCAGACCGGCCGCAACGTCGCGACGGCCACCACGGCGATCCCTTCGCCCCGTCCGATGAACCCCATGCCTTCGTTGGTTTTGGCCTTGACCGAGACGGCCCCCTCCCCCACGCCGAGGGCGTCCGCGAGGCGGACCCGCATGGCCGGAACGTGCGGCGCGAGCTTCGGCGCCTGCATG
>JBBRGR010000206.1:0-4882 GCA_038223815.1 Gemmatimonadales bacterium | reverse complement strand
TGCTTGACGCCGGTTCACCAGACAGTGACGTTTCCCGCTTTCGGAGTCACCGTTAGTCGTTCACCGCCGTGGCCCAACCCTTCGCTGCGCTCAGGGCAGGCTGGCCGCGGCCGAGGAACCGCCTCTCGTTTCCCGTGTCCGTCCCCACTGACCGCCGAGTCCTCCATGTCCACCGGTCCCCGCACCATCCACGAATTCTGCTGGATCAACGTGCTCTCCCCTTCGCCCGCGGAGGCCCGAACGTTCTACTCGGAGCTGCTCGGCTGGACGTACGTGGAGCTCCCCGGCATGGGCGATCTGGTGCAGGTCGATGGTCACGACATCGGCGGACTCTGGGACCTCAACAGCCCGAATACTCCTCCCGGCACGCCAGCGGGGATCGGCGTGATGGTCCGCGTCGAAAGTGCCGATGCTAGCTCTGCGCGCGCCAATGCGCTGGGCGGCACGGGCAAGCCAGCCTTCGACATCGGACCGACGGGGCGGATGGCGGAGATCGTCGATCCGACTGGTGCCATGATCGACATCTGGCAGGGCGGCACCTCGCCAGGGATGACCGCCGACGGCATGGCCCACGGGGTTCCCAGCTGGATCGAGCTGTTGACGCGCGATACGGCGGCGGCGGGTGAGTTCTACGGGAAGCTCTTCGGATGGACCGGCGCCCCGATGCCCACCGGCGCACCCGACATGGACTACACGATCTTCTCCATGGGCGAGACGATGACCGCAGGGATGATCGGGATCACCCCCGAGATGGGCAGCTTCCCCCCGCACTGGGCGTGTTACATGAACGTTGACGACATCGATGCCGCTGTCGCCACCACGAAGCGACTTGGCGGCACAGTCCACCTCGAGCCGCACGACATTCCGAATGTCGGACGGATCGCGGGAATCACCGCACCGCAGGGGGTGATGTTCTATGTCATCAAGTACGACATGCTGGCGTAGGAGCGCAGCGAACAGCGAACGGCGAACAGCCGCGGAGGTCGTCATCCCGAGCCGGCGCCGCGGATTGACATCCGCGGCTGCAGACCCTCTCACGACCAACGCCCGACGACTATAACATCACATCCCGCCGCCGTTCGCGCCGCACCCCATCCCACCCGAATGTCTCGCCCGCGTTGCCGATCACGAAGGCGAGTGCGAGCGCGAGCAGCAAGATGTAGGGCCGGGCATCCGCGCTGCCACCGACGGTGGCGACCAGCGCCAGGATCACGGCGACGAGCGCGGAGAGCACTGATGCGCCACGCGTGAAGAGCCCAAGCACCAGCAGGCCGCCGGCGAGCACCTGACTCCAGGCGATCACCCCTGCCACCAAGGTGCCATTCGGCAGGAGCAGGTCGCGCACGATCGCGGGCACGAGTCCCTCGGTGTGCAACTGCAGCCACCCGGCCAGGCGCGCGGGGAGGACGGTCTGCCACTCGACCGAGGTCACCGGCAGCGGCACCGCGCCCCCCACCTTGAACCAGACCAGCTTCCCCGCCGCTGCGGTGAGGAGGATGCCGCCGGTGACGACGCGCAGGAGCGCGAGTGCGCGTGCGGCGGGCAGCGTGTGCGGTCGGGCCATGGGTCAGTCTCCGAAGGAGATACCGAGATGACGCGCGGTGAGGATGATGCCCGAGTCGAGCGGAACGGTCTTCATCAGTCCCACCACATCGGCGATCGGAACGCGCGAGATCATCGGGGGCGTGTAGGCCATCATGGTACCGAAGTCGCCGTCGGCGATCGCCCGCACCGCCGCCGAGCCGAAGCGCAGCGCCAAGAGGCGATCAAAGGTGGTGGGCGAGCCCCCGCGCTGCAGGTGGCCAAGGACCAGGGAGCGTGTCTCCTTGCCGGTGACCTGCGCGATGCCGTGCGCCACCTGCTCGCCGATGCCACCGAGGCGGTCGTTGGTGCCGGCACCGCGGCGCTCGAGGAAGACCGGCCCGCCCGCGACTGTGCGCGCGCCTTCGGCGACCACCACGATCGAAAAATGCCGCCCCCGATGCTCGCGCTCGCGGATCTTGTCACAGACGCGCTCGAGCGAGAAGGGAATCTCCGGAATCAGGATTACATCCGCCGTCCCCGAGATCCCGCTGTGCAGCGCGATCCACCCCGCCTCGCGCCCCATCAGCTCCACCACCATGACACGGTCGTGCGACTCGGCCGTCGTGTGCAACTTGTCGAGGGCGTCGGTGGCCGTCGAGACCGCCGTGTCGAAGCCGAAGGTGCAGTCGGTGCCGACCACGTCGTTGTCGATCGTCTTCGGTACCCCCACGACCTTGAGCCCGCGCTCCCAGAGTGTGCCGGCGATCGCCAGCGAGCCGTCTCCACCGATGGAAATCAGCGCATCGATGCCTTCCCGCGCGAACGCGGCGATCAGTTCCTCGCTGCGATCGATCTCGACCACCCGTCCATCTGGCTGCAGCTTGGGCCATCGCAACGGATTGCCGCGATTGGTACTGCCGAGGATGGTCCCCCCCAGATGGGTGATGCCGCGCACTTCCGCGTCACCGAGGGGGATCACGCCGCTGCCATCGAGGAGGCCATGGAAGCCGCGGCGAATGCCCACCGTCTCCCAGCCGCGGTCGTGCGCAGAGAGGACGGCGGCACGGATGACCGCGTTGAGTCCCGGGGCGTCGCCGCCACCGGTGGAAATGGCAATCTTCACGAGGGGGTCACTTGCTCCAGAAGATGAATGGGGGATGTCCGGTGCAGACGCGATGAATCGTACCCCGCCCGGTAGAGCGCTCCAAGGGGAAGGCGGCATCGGTGTATGCTTCCCGCCCATGCGAATGCTCCCTGCCGCCCTGCTGTTCCTTGCGATGGCCTCGCCGCTCTCGGCGCAGCTGCCGCCCATCACCCCGTGGCGAGCACTCGTTGCGATCGACACGGTGCACCCGCCGTTGGCCTCGCGGACGGTTCCCGCACGCGCAGACGCCCTCCTGCCTCGGCATCGGATCGTCGCCTATTACGGCAACACCCGATCCACCCGCATGGGGATCCTCGGGCAGATTCCGCCAGACCAGATGATGGCGAAGCTGGAAGCGACGGCCAAGACCTGGGAAGCGGCCGACTCGACTCGCCCGGTCCTCCGGGCGCTGCACCTGATCGTCACCGTCGCACAGGCTTCCCCGAGTGTCGGCGGCCTCTACCGGCTCCGTCACGGGGACGCCCTGATCGCACCGGTCGCCCAGTGGGCCGACGAGAAGGGATGGCTCCTCTTCCTCGACGTGCAGGTCGGCCAGAGCACCGTCGCCGAGGAGTTGAAGTGGCTGGTGCCCTGGCTCCGCCGCCCGAACGTCCACCTCGGCCTCGATCCCGAGTTCGCGATGCCGCCGGGTGGGGTGCCGGGAAAGCGGATCGGCAGCATGGACGCCGCGTCCATCAACCACGCGATCGACCTGCTGGCGCGGCTGGTGGACGAGGAAGGGATCCCGCCAAAGGTCCTGGTGGTCCACCGCTTCACCGAGCGGATGCTGACCAACGAGAAGGCGATTACCCTTGATCCGCGTGTGCAGGTGGTGATCGACGCTGATGGCTTCGGCCCCCCCGGGCTGAAACAGAACATCTACGATCTCGTCGTGACCCGGCGCCCGGTGCAGTTCGCCGGGCTCAAGCTCTTCTACAAGAACGACAAGCCGATGATGACGCTCGCCCAGGTGCTCGCGCTGCGCCCGGTGCCGCTCTACATCCAGTACCAATAGAGGACCTGCCCACGATGCGCCTTGGCTCCCTGCTTGTCCTGCTGACGCTCTCGCTCCCGGCGAGCGCGCTCGCGCAGGTCGTCGATTCCACGGCCGCCGAGCTCGCCCTCGGCAAGCGCACCTATGAGGGGCGTGGCCTCTGCTGGTCCTGCCATGGGAAGGCTGGCGAGGGCGTGCTCGGGCCGACGACCTCGCTCGCCGACGGCAAGTGGCTGCACAGCAAGGGAAGCCGCGAGGAAATCGTCGCGATCATCATGGCCGGGATCGAGGCCAGCAAGACCCGGCTCGGCGCTGCCATGCCGGCGCGGGGTGGCTCGCGCATCACGAACCGCGAAGTCGAGGCCGTCGCCGCCTACGTGGTGGCACTGGCCAGGCAAAAGCCCACCTCCTGACGGCACGCCAGTGAGCGCACGGCGGAATCGTCTCGGGGTGCTCCTCCCGCTTCTGGTTGCCGGCACGGGATGCGGACCGGATGCTGTTCCGGCGGCGACCGTGCCGACGATCGATGCCGGATGGGTGATGATCCCGCCCACCGAGATGCGGCAGAGCGGCACGCTCGCGCACCCCAGGCTCGCCGAGGCGAGTGGCGCCGCCGTCACGACCCGGCGGCCCGGCGCGCTCTGGACCCTCAACGACTCCGGCAACTCCCCCGATCTCTACCTCGTTGACACCACCGGCGAGCTGCTGACCACCTTCCCCCTCCTCGGTGCCACCAACACCGACTGGGAGGAGGTCGCCCTCGGCGCCTGCCCCGCGGGACGCTGCCTCTATATCGCCGACACCGGCGACAACGCCGAACGGCGCACCGAGGTGCTCCTGCATCGGGTCGCGGAGCCGAACATCTCGGGCACCCTCCCGGCGAGCCTGCCTGGGCAGCAACCGCAGACCCTGCGATTCCGCTATCCCGATGGGCCGCACGACGTCGAGGCGATGGCGGTGACCCGCACCGGCGAGGTGCTCCTCCTCACGAAGGGGCGGAGCGGAGGCGTCCTCCTGTTCCGGATCCCGGCCAGTGCATGGGACGCCGGGTCGGCGACTGCCGAACGCCTCGACTCGCTGCCGATCACCGCCAACACCGGGACGGGTCGCTTGGTCACCGGGATGGCGCTCTCCCCCGACGGCACTCGACTGATGGTCCGGACCTACCGCGATCTGTACCCATTCGCCGTCAACCCGGACCTGACCCTTCGCCCACTCGG
>JBBRGR010000205.1:0-4891 GCA_038223815.1 Gemmatimonadales bacterium | reverse complement strand
CACGCCGTCGGGGCGCGACGTCTGCCGTGACGTGGCCGTCGCCCTTCGGAAGCGCGGCATCCGGGTGGGCTGGTATCACTCGATCATGGATTGGCATCATCCCGACTACCTCCCGCGCCGTGACTGGGAAGCCGCGAGCCGTCCCGCCAGCGCGGCGCCCTTCGCGCGCTACGTGGCCTACCTGCACGCGCAGGTGGACGAGCTGCTCACCGGCTACGGTCCGATCGATATCCTCTGGTTTGACGGGCAGTGGGAAGCGACTTGGACCCATGCCCTCGGCCGGGAACTGGAGCAGCGGATTCGTCGGCGGGTGCCGCAGATCGTGATCAATGATCGGATCAATGGAGTTGGCACGCCGTCGGGCGGACGCCTCGGCGATTTCGGGACGCCCGAAAACGAGGTGCCAGCGACCGGGACGCCGGAGCGCGACTGGGAATCGTGCATGACGATGAACGAGAACTGGGGCTACAAGGCCAAGGACCAGAACTGGAAGTCACCCCGCAGGCTGGTCGAGTTGCTGGTGGAGACGGCCTCGAAGGGCGGCAACCTCCTGCTCAATGTCGGCCCGATGGGCGATGGCTCCTTTCCCGCGCCTGCCGTCGAACGCCTGGAGGCGATGGGGGAGTGGATGCAACTCCACGGCGATGCGATCCGCGGCAGCTGGGCCTCACGCTTCGCCGCGCCGGTGGGCTTCCGCTCCACGACGCAGGCGCGGCGCTGCAACATCTTCCTGACCGAGTGGCCGACCAGGCCGCTGCCACTCCCCGGCCTCCGCACCCTGCCGGCGCGCGCCGAGCTGCTCGGCCCGACGGGTGCGGCGGCCGTTCGCGTGGTGGAGACCCCGGCGGGGCTCGCACTCGAGCTTCCGGCCACGCCGCCGGACGTGCTGCTCCCGTGCGTGGTGCTGCACTTTGCCGAGGATTGGCAGGTGATCACGCCGCGTGGGTGAGCGGCCCTTCAACCGACGGGCGGTTCCGGGTAGTTTGCATGCGTGCCTGCTTCAGCGGTCCCCGCACCACCCCGACCCCGAGGTGACGATGGGATTCTCCGCCCGCCCGCGCGTCCGTTTCGGCGACGGCGACGTGTATCAGCTCCGCATCGAACTCGAGGGAATCCTCCCCACCGTCTGGCGACGCGTGGCGGTCTCGGGGCGCGCGTCGCTCCAGGAACTGCACGGGATCATCCAGCGAGCTTTCGACCGCGAGAACGCGCTCAACTTCGGCTATCGCTTTCTGGTGGATGGCGTGGAGTACCTCGACCCCGACGACGAACCGCGCCGCGGGCACGAGGCCGATGCCATCGCGCTGGATCAGCTGGCTCTGCATCCCGGGGCACGCCTCGAGCATGTCGTGGAACAGTTCGGGGACGCGTGGCGGCATGTCGTGTCGGTCGAGCAGGTCACGCCGCGCCTCGTCGGACAGCGGCTCCCGACCTGCCTCGGCGCCGGCAGAGCCGCACCGCCGGAGCACTGCGGCGGAGTCGAGGAGTACCGGGTACTGCTGGACGCGCGGCGCGATCCCCATGATGCCCGGGCCCGCGACTGGTTGCCCGACGACTTCGACCCGGCCTATGTGGATGTCGTCGCCCTCAACGCGGCGCTGGCCAAGCTGAAGCGGCACCGGCCGGCGGCGTAACGAAACAGTACGATGATCGATCATCGATCATCGATCATCGATTCCCCAGGGCTCTCCATGCGCCGTCTCCTCCCGCTCTGCCTTGCCCTCGCCGCCTGCAGCGACGCCCCGGCGGTCTCCTCCACCGACCTCGTCCTGCGCAATGCCACGGTGTACACCGGTGATTCGCTGGCGCCGACGGCCACCGCGATTGCGGTGCAGGATGGCAAGATCGTCTATGTCGGGAGTGACTCCGGCGTCGCGTCCTACATCGGCGAGGGCACCGAGACGATCGATCTGGCCGGGCGCTACATCTTTCCGGGCTTTGTGGACGCGCATGCGCATTTCACCGGGATTGGCGAGCGGGAGCAGACGCTGAACCTCGAGGGGACGGCGACCAAGGACGCCTTCCTTGCGAAGATCGAGGCGGCGGTCGCGAAGGCGCAGCCGGGCGAGTGGGTGACCGGCCGCGGCTGGATCGAGACCTTCTGGACGCCGCCGATCTTCCCGACGCGGCACGATCTCGACCGGATTGCGCCGAACAATCCGGTGCTGCTCACGCGCGCCGACGGCCACGCCTCGATCGCGAACAGTGCGGCCCTGAGGCTCGCCGAGGTGTCGGGCGCCAGCGTGGCACCGGCGGGTGGCGCGATCAACTTGGACGTGGATGGCGAGCCGACCGGAATGCTGATTGACCGGGCCCAGGGGATGGTGCGCCGCCTGGTCCCCCCACCGACCGAGGAGCAGTTGGAGCGCGCCCTCGAACTCGCCAGCGAGCGCTCGGTGATGCTCGGCTGGACACAGATCCAGGACGCCCACGGCTCGTGGGCCGAAGTGGCGCGGATGCGAACGCTCTGCAATGCGGGACGGATCAAGCTCCGGCTCATCAAGGCGATCTCGGGGCCGGGGGAGGCGGCTGATTCACTGATTGCCCGCGGTCCACTCGCCGCGGAGTGTGACGATCACCTCACCGTGCGCACGATCAAGCTGGTGATGGATGGCGCGTTGGGCTCGCGCGGCGCGGCATTGCTCGAACCGTACAGCGACGACCCGACGACGCGCGGCCTGATCACCACCGACACCGTGGCGGTGCGCGACCTGCTGCAGCGTGCCCTGCGGGCGGGCGTGCAGGTCGAGATCCACGCGATCGGGGATCGTGGCAATCGCCTCTCGCTCGACCTCTTCGAGGCGGCATTCAGCGCAGTGCCCGCCGCCGAGCGGAAGCTCGCCGCGCCGCGGTGGCGCGTGGAGCACGCGCAGATCGTCGCGCCGTCAGACCTGCCACGCTTTCAGTCGCTGGGGCTGATTGCGTCGATGCAGCCTTCCCACGCGATCGGCGACCTGTTCTTCGTACCGAGCCGGATCGGCGTGGCCCGGACGAGCGGCGCCTATGCCTGGCAATCGATGTTGCGGATGGGCGTGCCGGTTGCCGGTGGCTCGGATGCGCCGGTGGAGCGGGGCGAGCCCATGATCGAGTTCTACGCCGCAGTGGCCCGGAAGAGCCTCGATGGGAAGGATGGTCCCGGCTGGCACCCGGAGGAAAAGGTGAGTCGCCATCAGGCGCTCCGCATGTTCACCTGGTTCCCGGCCTGGGCGGCATTCGAGGAGGATCGTGCCGGCACGATCGCGGTGGGGAAGCGTGGGGACTTCACTGTGCTCGATCGCGACATCATGACGATTCCCGAGGCCGAGATCCTCACGACCACGAATGTGCTGACGGTGGTCGGCGGCAAGGTGGTATTCAGGAAATAGTGGGGAGGGGCGACGCATGCGCCGCCCGTGTGCAGGGCCGCCGGGGCGACGCATGCGCCGCCCGTACCCATTCAGGATTGCCCATGTCGAATCGTCTGTTGCTGGCGCTTGCCGTGCTTGCCGCGCTTGGAGTCGTGATGAGTGACGCCCCACTGGAGGCGCAGGACTGGGCGTCGCTCGGCCGCTATCGGGCGGCAAACGCGGCGTTGGGGCCCCCGACGTCGGGCGCGCCGAGGGTGGTGTTCTTCGGTAATTCCCTCACCGAGGGGTGGGCGCCCTATTTTGCAACCCAGTTTCCGGGCAAGCCCTATATCGGTCGCGGGATCAGCGGCCAGACGACGCCGCAGATGCTGATCCGCTTCCGGCAGGACGTGGTCGCGCTCCATCCGTCGGTCGTGGTGATTCTGGCCGGGACCAACGACATCGCCGGCAACAGCGGCCCGTCGACTCAGGCGATGATTGCCGACAACCTGATGTCGATGGTGGAGATCGCCCAGGCCAACGGCATCGCGGTCGTGCTGTCGTCGGTGCTGCCGGTGTCCGACTATCCCTGGAAGCCGGGGCTTGAGCCCGGGCCGAAGATCGTCGCGCTGAATGCCTGGATGCGCGAGTACGCCACCACGCACGGCGCAACCTACCTCGATTATCACTCGGCGATGGTCAACGAGCAACTCGGGCTCAATCCCGACCTGGCCGCCGATGGCGTGCATCCGACCGAGAAGGGCTACCGGATCATGGCGAAGCTGGCGGAACGGGCGATCGCGACGACGCTGGGGCAATAGGGCGACAGGCGGCCCGCCTCGCTGGGGCCGTGACGGATCCGGGGCGGTTCCTGCGCAATGCCGGGCAGGAGTCCCTTCGTCCATCCCCAGGAGGCTGTCCCCATGGCCGCAATCCGCACGATCCGGATCGGTGCCCGGCAGATCCATCTCCACCGATTCACCGGGGAGGTGCTCGACAGCCAGCGCTCCTCGCACACCAGCGTCACCAGCCACGCCAACGGGCAGGTCAGCGCGCATACCGAGCACTACAACGAGGTCTTCCTGCGCGCCCCCGACGGTGCGGAGCGCTCGGTTGAGGTCGCCTCGGCGAAGGTGTCGGTGCGCGTCGGCAACATGGTGACCGTGGGATGGGGGATCGTCGGGAGCAACGCGACCGGCAGCTACGCGACGATCCACAATCACGACACGCATCAGCTTGGGCACATCGCCAAGGCGATCAACGACACCGCCGGGCCGCCACTCTACAACATGATGATCATCGTCTTCGTCTTCATCGGCGTCTTCAACGCGATGGGGGCGCTTGCCTTCAAACCACGGGGACTCTTCTGGCTGGGCCTGACCGGTTTCTTCTTCTGGTGGCTCACCCAGCGTCGCCGGGTCCTCCGGGCGGCGCTCGAGGAGGTCGTGCGGGCCGACTGACGCTCAGTCGTCGACCAACCCCTCCTCCAATGCCAGCTTGGTGAGTCCCGCCACGGTCCGGACGTCGAGTTTCGCCATCAGCGACTCGCGGTGCGTCTCGACCGT
>JBBRGR010000204.1:0-4897 GCA_038223815.1 Gemmatimonadales bacterium | reverse complement strand
TGAGCTTGGCCGCGCCGGCGCAGGCTGTGGTCAGTGTGTCCAGCGCCGAGGTCAGCGGGACCACGCTGCGGATCGAGGGCCGGGCGACGACGAACCGTCCGATCACCGTTGACGGTGTGAGGATGGCCACGAGCAGCCGCTCTGGCAGCTTCCGGGTTGACTGGTCCGGATATGCACGGCCGGCGGATTGCACGGTGGACGTCAACGACGGCTCGCCAGCGGCGCTCATCGTTCAGCTATCGGGTTGCACGGTGTCCAGGCCGACGCCAGTACCCAAGCCTGCTCCGATAAAAACACCGACGCCCACGGCAGCTCCAAAACCATCCCCAGCGCCAACACCCACGCAGACTCGGGCGACGACCGCCCCGCCACTCCCGACTGGCGCCCCAGCCTTGACTTCGGTGTTACTCAGCCCGGCAAGCCTGCAGGGAGGTGGAACGTCAGCAGGAATGGTGGCCCTGAGCGCGGCGACCCCTGCCGGGGGAGCGGTGGTGGCGTTGTCGAGCAGCAATCCCGCTGTCGCGACGGTGCCGGCGACGATGACAGTGCCTGCGGGTGTGAGCACCTTCTTCACCCTCGTGTCCACCCGTGCCGTCACCACCACCACGACAACAGTCATCTCAGCGACATACAACGGGGTCACGCGCACCGCCATCTTGACGGCCACACCCCCCGCACCGCACCCCACCGCTGCCCTGGACACGATCTTCCTCGACCCTTCGACCGTGCAGACGGGGACAGTGCGAACCTCCGCCACCCTCTATTTCACCGCGCCAGCACCGACAGGTGGAGCCGTCGTCAGGCTGTCGAGCAGCAACACCTCCCTTGCGGCGTTGCCCCCGTCGATTACTGTTCCGGCGAATAGCGCGACCAGCGCCTTCGACGTGATCATCGGATCGTCTGCGTCCGGATCGGCCATCATCTCGGCGACGTATGGCGGTGTGACGCGGTCCGCTGTCCTCACCGTGTCAGTCCTGCCAGTGTTCCGGATGATCAGCGAGTCCCCGCTCCCGGTAGCTCGGGTGGGTGAGAGCTACACCGGCTTCATCGAGGCATGTTGCGGGCAGGGCTCCCCCTACGCCTGGTCGCTGGCCAGTGGCACACTGCCGGACGGTCTGAGGTTTGCGGGCAACGACCTGAATCTCACCCGCACCACCGCAGTGACCGGCGTGGCGACGCGGGTCCAGACAACGGTGTTCACGGTCCGGGCCAAGGACGCGGCCGGCAACACCGCCACCAAGACCTTCACCCTGACGGTCGACCCAGCCAGCCCTCTCGTGATCAACAACAGCACCAATCGGCTGGCGGACGGTACCGTGGGCGTGCCGTATGAGACCGGCCTGTTCCCACTGGGGGGCGTGCCTCCGTGGCAGTGGTCCTTCGTGACCGGGACACTGCCACCGGGTTTGCTCGTGCAGACGTCACCGGGTCGGGTCAAGGGTGCGCCGACATCGGCCGGAACCTACACGTTCACGGTGCGGTTGGACGACAGCGCCGGCAACATCGCTACTGGCGAGTTCACCATCCTGGTGACTCCTTGAGGGGTGCCGCAGCCATTCCATCCAGCGGCCGCCGCATCGGAACACCGCAGATCGCGCGAATCGGGCCATCTGAGGCGAGAAACGCGCGATCCTCAGTGTTCGGTCGAGCAGGAGAGATCAGGCGTCAGGCGGCTGAAGCGCAGCCCCAGGGCTGCAGCCCGCGAGAGGCGTAGACCGTATTGGCCACCGCGATCTGTTGCTCGCGGCTGGCCAGGTCGGCCCGCGCGGCATACGTCCCGCCACCGTTTGACAACCAGGTGCCGCTATCGAACTGCAAGCCGCCGTAGTAGCCGTTGCCGGTGTTGATCGACCAGTTGCCGCCGGACTCACACGCGGCGATCCGGTCCCACATCGCGGCGTTGACCGTGGAGCCGCCGCCAGCGCTCGGAGCAGGTGAGGCTGGTAGCGCCTTGGTCCCCACGGCGAGGACGCGCGCGACGGGCGCGGTCGTGACCCGCGACTCGGTGACCGTGCGGCTCTCGCGCTTGCCGTCGACCCAGATCTCGGAATAGGTGACGACCTTGTCGCCCAGCTGGCCCGCCTTCAACGTCTTGGTCTTGCCGGCGGACAAGGTGGCGTCGTCCTTGCGCGTCGTGCTGAAGTCGATGCTCAGGCTGGCTACGACGCTCTTTTGGGTGACACGGGCAACGGCCACTTTGAGACCACTCGCGGTCACGGGGGTCTTGAGGGCCGGAGAGACCCGGTCCCTGGCCCCGAGGGTCACCTGGAGCTCGGAGAGCACGTCAGAGACCCTGGCACCGGTGGTCTTCGCGCTCAGCGTCTTGCCATCGACCGCAACCGTCACGTTCTTGGGGGTGGTGACCGACATGACCAAGCCCGTTCGGCCCAGCGGCTGCGAACGCGAGACCGAAAGCTTGGCCGAGTCGGCGCGGATGCCAAGCTCCGACAGTGCGCCGGCGACGGTGGTCGAGGTCGTCCAGAACTCCTTGGTCTGCCCGTCGACCGTCACCGTGAGCAGGCGGCCGTAGCGCACCAAGACCTTCTGGCCGTCGCTGACCTGCGTTGACACAGCGGGGGCAACGACGTCGTGGGGACCGACCTTGATGTCCTGGCTGGCCAGCACGTCAGCGACGTCGGTGCTGCCGAACACGTGGACTGCTGAGGTCTTGCCGTCAACGGACAGGTTCACCGACTTGTCGAAGTAGGCGAAGCCGACCGCACCGGCAACGAGGGACGAGAGGACGGCGGCTTGGGCGATACGCCGAACCGGACGAAAATTCACGAGGCTCCAGAGCTAGCACCTTCCGGGCATCGCGACTCGGAGCAACCCGCACTCATGAAACTGGGGTGCCCGACCGAGGTCGTGCATCCCAAGTGCGCGCCGTCCGAGGACTCACCGACCCCGGCCAACAGCCATCCACACTGACCGACACACCCGCAAAGGTCAAATTTTGGTAACGGGGACCCCAAGATCTGGCAAACTCCCCGACGTGGCAGAACGGGCTACCAGGGGCCGTAGACCCGCGCCGAGTTGGCGGCCAGAGCGGTACACAGTGTGGGCACATCGACGTTGAGAACACCCGCCATCGCCCGCACGGTCAAGGGCACGAGGTATGGCGCGTTGGTCGCCCCGCGATGGGGGGCGGGTGTGAGATACGGCGCGTCGGTCTCCACCAGGATGCTGTCCAAAGGCGTGACCGAGAGTGCGTTGCGTAGGTCTCTGGCGTTCTTGAAGGTGACCGTCCCGGCGAACGACAGCAGGTAGCCCCGCTCGACGCACTCGCGTGCCATGGCCATGCCACCGGAGAAGCAGTGCAGCACCGTGGCATCCGGCGCGCCCTCTTCCGCCAGGATCCGCAACACGTCCTCATGGGCGTCGCGGTCGTGGATCTGCAACACCTTGCCCGTGCGCTTGGCCAGGTCGATATGCCAGCGGAACGAATCATGTTGCGCCGCAATGCCTTCAGGGCCGGTCCGGAAGTAGTCCAGGCCCGTCTCGCCAATGACCCGAACCCGTTGGTGGTGGGCGAGCCGCTCGAGCTCGGCCTTGGCCGAGTCGAGCTCGCCGAGCTCGTGGAGCCTGGGTGCCTCGTTCGGGTGGAGCGCGATGCCACCCAGCAGTGCGGCATACCGATCGATGAGCTCGATCGTGAGCTGCGCGCCAGCAATGTCACAGCCGATCTGGATCATGCGGGGCACCCCCACCGCCGTCGCCGCGTCGATCACCGCCTGGACATCAGGGAGGTCTTCGCCGTCGCGGGACATGTCGAGGTGGGTGTGGTTGTCGACAACCGGGATCGGCAGAGGGTCGGGCGCCGGTGGGCGGCCGGTATGAGTACTCACGCGAAAGCACCCTTGCTCACTTCAGGCCGCAGCTGGGAACCGTTTCCGGGCCAGAAACCGGCCTGAAGTGAGCAAACCGGCCTGAGGTGAGCAAGGGGTGGGGTCATCGGGGGTCGGCATCGGTCTCGGGTCGCAGCCGCGCGAGCTCTTCGTCGACCACCGATGGGTCGAGCTTGGTGAAGATCGGCGACGGCTTGGCGATCGGCGCGCCCACTGTGATCGGACGTGACTCCCAACGCGGCGTGGCGCTGTAGTCGCCGGTAATGATCGGGTAGCTGTCGCCACCGTCCAGATCCTCGACCTCCTCGAGCCGCGGCATCGGCGCGATCTCGCCCTCGCCGCCCATTGCCGCGTGTACCTGGTTGGAGCTGTGCGGCAGGAAGGGACTCAGCATTGTCGTGCAGTCGCTGACCGCCTGAGCGATCACGTGCAGGATCGTCCCGAGCCGCTCTCGCTCGTCGTCGGCCTTGAGCTTGAACGGCGCCTGGTCGGTGACGTACTTGTTGATCTCGGCCACGATCTTCATGGCCTCGGCCAGCGCGTTCTTCTGACGATGGCGCTCGATCAGGGCGCCGATGCTCGCAAAGCCCTCGCTGACCGTTGCCAGGAGCGCCAGGTCGTCGGCGGTCAGCTCGGCCGCGGCGGGAATCTGGCCGAAGCTCCGGTGGATCATCGTGGCGGTGCGGTTGACCAGGTTGCCCCAGCCGGCGACGAGCTCACCGTTGGTGCGCTTGACGAACTCGGCCCAGGTGAAGTCGCTGTCCTGGTTCTCCGGCCCGGCAGCGGCGATGAAGTAACGCAGAGCATCTGGCTGATAGCGCTCCAGGAAGTCGCGGACGTAGATCACGACGCCGCGGCTCGAGGAGAACTGCTTGCCCTCCATGGTGAGGAACTCCGAGCTGACCACCTCAGTGGGCAGCTGCAGCGCGCCATACCGCCCGGGTTCGCCACCCCTGGAACCCAGCCCGTCGTAGGCCAGCAGCTCGGCTGGCCAGATCTGGGAGTGGAAGGTGATGTTGTCCTTGCCCATGAAGTAGTAGGACAGGGCCTGC
>JBBRGR010000203.1:0-4910 GCA_038223815.1 Gemmatimonadales bacterium | reverse complement strand
GCTGAACCCGATTCGCTGGAGCGCGGCCGACGCTGGCGCGCCCTCAGCAAAGAGGGACAGGCACGCTTTCGGATGTATCTTGCCAATGCGCCCCGCCCCAGTGCGGGGCGTGATGATCCGCCAACCGAGGAATGACCGCTGATGCATCCTGATCTGCCGAAGCTGCTCGAACTCCAGTCGAAGGACCGCCAACTCGCCGACCTTGGGGCACGTGTGGAGGCGCTCGAGGTCGAACGCACCGTGCTCGATGCCGCGCTGGATCGGATCCGCTCCGAGATCCATTCCGCGACACGGACGGCCAATGACTTCGCCCGGCGGCGGGACGACACGGCGGCGAAGCTCGACACGCAGCGCAGCAACCAGGAGAAGCGTCGCATCCGGCTGGAGGCGGAGCGCAACCCGCGCCTCGCCGCCCAGCTGATGGCCGACGTCGAGTTGGCGCGGAGCATTCTCGCGCAGGAAGAGAGTGAGTGGATGCGGCTCGCCGATGACTCGACGACGCGGGCCGGGGCGGTGACGGAGATTGAGGGACGACTTGCTGCGCTTGAGGGGGAACAAGCGGAGGCGCGCGCCTCCTTCGCGTCGCGGCTCGCCGAATTGCAGGCCGAGGTGGATGTCGCGAAGGCGGAGCGGGAAGCGTCAGCGTCGCAGCTCGACCGTACCCTGCGCACCCGCTACGACCGCCTGCGGAGCTCCCGGCGGACTGAAATTCTCGTACCCGCCAGCAAGTCGATCTGCACGGCCTGCTACACTGCCATTCCCTCCTCGCGCCTCGGGCGACTCGAGGCCGAGGGCCTCCTGCTCGAGGGTTGCGAAATGTGCGGCGCGATCATCTACGTGCAGGAGACGGTCGCCTGATCGTCGCGCCCCGCTGGCGTGTCGCGCCGGCCCCGGATCCCGAGGCCGCCGAAGCGCTGGCGAAGGCGCTCGACCTCCCGCTCCCGCTGGCCGCACTGCTGGTGCAGCGGGGCTTCGGGGAGGAATCCCGGGCGCGTGCCTTCCTGCGCCCTGCACTCGACCAGCTCGCGGACCCCCACACCCTGGCCGGGATGGCGGATGCCGTCGCTATCATCACGGCCGCCGTATCGGCGAAGACACCGATCCTGGTCCACGGCGATTACGATGTCGATGGGCAGTGTGCCACCGCGCTGCTGACACGCGCGCTGCGCATGGCGGGTGCGACGGTCTTCCCATTCGTGCCGCACCGGACCCGCGACGGCTATGACTTCGGCGCGGCCGGGCTCGCCGAGGCAGCGCGGGTCGATGCCGGCCTGATCCTCACCTGCGACTGCGGCACCAATGCGCTCGAGGCGGTGGCCGCTGCCAAGGCCGCGGGCCGTCAGGTCATCATCACCGACCACCACCTGCCCGGGCCGATGCTTCCCGCCGCCGATGCAATCGTCAATCCCCAGCGCATCGATGACGTCTCCGGCCTCGGCGCGCTCTGCGGGACGGGGATCGCCTTCAAGCTGGTGCAGGCGCTGGTGAAGCCACTCGGCTTGCCTGTGGGGCTGCCGCTCCACCTTCTCGACTACGTCGCGCTGGCAACGGTCGCCGATGTGGTGCCGCTTGTCGGGGAGAATCGCATCCTGGTCAAGCACGGCTTGAAGCTGTTGCAGGAGACCCGCTGGGTTGGCCTGCAGGCGCTGATGGTCGAGAGCGAGTTGGCGGGGAAGCCACTGCGGGCCGGGCAGGTCGGCTTCATCCTCGCGCCGCGGCTCAATGCCGTCGGCCGGATCGCGGATGCCAAGGATGGTGTGCGTCTCCTCCTCGCGGATGACCCGCAGGAGGCCGCGCTCCTTGCAGCGCACCTCGAACGCCTCAACCGCGAACGGCAGGCCATCGACCAGCGGATTCAGGAGACCGCCTTCGAGATGGTTGAGCGGGACTTCGCCGATCCGCTGGCGCACCCGGCCATTGTGCTCGCGGGGGACGGGTGGCATCCCGGGGTCATTGGCATCGTCGCGTCGCGCGTGGTGGAACGCTACGGGCGGCCAACCTTTCTGATCGGCATCGACGGGGCCGTCGGGAAGGGCAGTGGCCGGAGCATCGAGGGGTTCGACCTGCACGCCGCGCTGAGCGCGTGTGGCGATCTGCTGCAGCGCTATGGTGGGCATCGCATGGCGGCGGGTCTCACGGTCGCGACCGAGCAGATCGCGGCCTTCCGTGAGCGCTTCACCGCCCATGCCCGCGCCCAGCTCACTCTGGATGATCTCGGGCCCACGCAGAAGGTTGACCTCGAGCTCCGACTCGCCGACGTCACCGATGAGCTGGAGCGCTGGGGTCGCCACCTTGAGCCATGCGGAATGGGGAATGCTGCGCCGGTCCTCGGGACGCGGCGCATCCGGTTGCAGGGGATGCGTACCGTGGGCGCGAAGCACCTCAAGGCCACGCTCGCGGCGGATGGCTGCCAGGTCGAGGCCATCGCATTCGGGTGGGCCGATCGCGCCGATGGGCTGCAATCGGGCGATGTCGACGTGGCCTTCCGACTGGAACGCAATGAATTCCGCGGTACCTCCTCGCTGCAGGCGCGCGTGCTCAGCCTCGCGCCGACCGTGGCACGATGACGCGCATTGTGAGCGGGCGCTTCGGGGGCCGCCGCTTGCAGGTGCCCAAGGATGGGCGGGTGCGTCCGACGGCCGAGCGCGTGCGTGAAGCGTGGCTCGCGATCCTCGGGCCCGAACTCGCCGGGGCGACGGTGCTTGACCTCTTTGCGGGGAGCGGGGCCCTCGGCCTCGAGGCCCTTTCCCGCGGGGCGGCCCATGCCACCTTCGTCGAGATGCATGCACCCTCACTCGCCGCGATCAAGGCCAACATCGCCGCCCTCGGCGCTGGCGACGACACGGCCGTGCGTCGGGGCGATGCGATGCGCCTGGTCGAAGGACTCGAGCCGGGCGCCTTCGACATCGCGCTGGCGGACCCGCCCTTCACGGTGGATTACGCGCCGCGTCTGGCCGCCCTCTGGCGCGAACGGCCATTTGCCTCGATCCTTGCCGTGGAGCATCCCCCGACGCTCACCCTCCCCGGTGCCGACGTCCGCCGCTGGGGCGACATCGCCGTCTCCTTCTTTCGGGCGCCATGAATCGCATCGCGATCTACCCAGGCTCGTTCGACCCGCCGACGCGCGGGCACGAGGATCTCATCCGCCGGGCGCTGACGATGGTGGATCGGTTGATTGTGGCCGTGGCCATCAACCCCGCCAAGGAACCGCTCTTCACGGTCGAGGAACGCCTCGCCATGCTCGAGGAGGTGACGGACCACGACCTGCGGATCGAGTACGCCTCGTTCTCGGGGCTGCTCGCCGACTTCGCCCGCAAGCGCGAGGCGACCATCGTGGTCCGCGGCCTCCGCGCCGTCAGCGACTTCGAGTATGAGTTCCAGATGGCGATGATGAACCGGAAGCTGCACGGCTCGCTCGAGACGGTCTTCCTCGTGCCGGCCGTGGATCTGACCTATCTCTCGTCCTCACTGGTCCGCACCGCCGCACGCTTCGGTGGCAATCTCGATGGGCTGGTGCATCCGGCGGTGGCCAAGGCCCTCGCGACACGCTTCGGGCGGTGAGCTTTCGCGAGACGCTGCGGGCACGCGCTGGCGGACTGAGTGCGCGCGTGGTCTTTCCGGAGGGCGGCGATCCGAGGATTCAGGCGGCGGCCGAGACGCTCCGGGCGCTCGGCATTGCCGAGCCGATTCTCATCGGTGCCGGGGGCATCGAGCCCTATCGGGACGACCGACTCCCGGCGATCGCCGAGCTGTTGCGCCAGCGGCGTCCGACGGCGGTGCGTGATGGCATTCACGCGCTGGATCTGGCTGCGGATCCCTTGCGCTTCGGGGCGGGACTCGTGGCGCTCGGGTTGGCCGAGGGATGTGTCGCGGGCGCCGTCGCCCCGACTGCGGATGTCCTGCGAGCCGCGATCTGGCTGATCGGTCTCGCCGAGGGGATCACGGCCGTCACCTCGGCGATG
The DNA here is from genome assembly GCA_038223815.1 of Gemmatimonadales bacterium. Taxonomy (GTDB): domain Bacteria; phylum Gemmatimonadota; class Gemmatimonadetes; order Gemmatimonadales; family GWC2-71-9; genus Palsa-1233. Next base: position 948 of record JBBRGR010000203.1, on the reverse strand, counting down.
TACCATGGCATGCCGGACGGGCGCGTGCTGACCTACACCGACATCGCGGTCATTCCGACCCCATCGCCGGCGCAAATGGCGTCGGCCGCACTCGCGGCGGCGCGGGACCGGGGAGTTCTGGTGGGCGATGTTCCGATCGTGGCGTTCCTCTCCTTCAGCACCGCTGGAAGTGCCGCTGGACCTGAGGTGGAGCGGATCCGCGAGGCTGTGGCCCTGGTGCGCGCTGCGGCGCCCGAGCTGCTCGTTGACGGGGAGATGCAGGCCGATGCGGCGCTCGATCCGCTCGTCGCCGCACGCAAATGTCCCAGTTCTCCGGTGGCCGGACGCGCCAACATTCTGGTGTTTCCATCCCTGGATGCCGGGAACATCGCGTACAAGCTGACCGAACGGCTGGCGGGCGCCACGGCGGCTGGCCCGCTCCTGCAGGGGCTGGCGCGACCGATGTCTGACCTGTCGCGGGGAGCCGTTCCGGACGATATTGTGGATGTGGCGGCGATGGTGGCCCTTCAGGGCCGCGGCCGAACTGACCAGACCCAAGGAGCAGGCACTGATGGCGTTCTCTGAAACGCGGGACCCGAACGGCGTGGTCGTGATGGCCGTCGAAGGCCAGCTGCTCGTGGCCAACCGGCAGGAGCTGAAGCAGCTGTTGCAGGATGCGCTGGACCGCGGCGATCGCCGCTTTGTGCTCGATTTCACCCCCACGGCCTACATCGATTCCTCTGGCCTCGGCGCGTTGGTCTCGGTCAATCGGAAGGTGCGCGAGGCGGGGGGCGAGTTGCGCCTGGCCGGGCTGAATGAGGACCTGCGGGCCCTCTTCGAGCTCACCAAGCTCGACACGCTCTTCGTGATCGCGGATACGCCTGCCGAGGCCCTCGCAGGCTTCTGAGCGCGTGATGCTGATCGCTTCCCGCATCTTCACGTCGGACTCGGACGATCGGGCCTGCTATC
>JBBRGR010000202.1:0-4920 GCA_038223815.1 Gemmatimonadales bacterium | reverse complement strand
TCCAACGTCATCAACGCTGGCGACGGGATGCATGAGCACCCCACGCAGGGCCTCCTCGACCTGCTGACCCTCCGCGATCGCTTTGGGCGGCTCGAGGGACTCAAGGTGTGCATCGTCGGCGATGTGCTGCACTCGCGCGTGGCGCGCAGCAACATCTGGGGGCTCACGCGCCTCGGCGCCGAGGTCGGCGTCTGCGGCCCGGCAACCCTGCTGCCGCGTGACGTCGAGGCACTGGGGGTCCGCGTCTTCCGGCGCGTCGAGGAAGCCATCGAGTGGGCCGATGCCCTGAACGTGCTCCGTCTCCAGTTGGAGCGGATGACGTCGGGCTTCATTCCCTCGCTGCGCGAATACAACCGTGTCTTCGGCGTGACCACCGAGAAGCTCGCGCGCGCCCCGAAGGACCTGCTGATTCTTCATCCCGGGCCGATGAACCGTGGCGTCGAAATCGACTCCGATGTCGCCGATGGTCCGCACTCCGTCATTCTCCCGCAGGTCACCAACGGCGTCGCCGTCCGGATGGCCGTGCTCTACCTGCTCGCTGGCGGATCCCCCGAGTGGGGCGCTGGCGGGAGCGAGGCCGCATGACCGCTCCGATGCTCTTCCGCGGCGCTCGCGTCGTGGATCCGTCCCAGGGTCTCGACGACGTCGCCGATCTGCTGGTGCTCGAGGGCCGGATCGCCGCCATCGGCCGTACCATCGGCATTCCGGATGGTGCGCAGGTGGTGGACGCGACGGGGTGGGTCATCGCGCCGGGACTCATCGATGTGCATGTGCATCTGCGCGAGCCGGGACAGGAAGAGCGGGAGACGATTGCGACCGGTGCCGCCAGTGCCGTCGCGGGGGGATTCACGGGCATCTGTGCCATGCCGAACACCGATCCGGTCATCGACAATCAATCGGCCGTCGGCTTCGTGAAGTCACGCGGGGAGGCCGCGGGGTTGGCGCGCGTCTTCCCGATCGGCTGCATTTCGGTCGGGCAGAAGGGGGAACGCCTCGCGGAGTTCGGCGAGATGGTCGCCGCCGGCGCCGTCGCGGTCAGCGATGACGGGCATCCGGTCATGTCGTCGCAGTTGATGCGGACGGCGCTGGAGTACGCCCGCACCTTTGACATTCCCGTGGCCGATCACTGCGAGGACACCCCGCTTGCGATCGGGGGCGCCATGCATGAAGGCATCGTTGCCACCCGCCTCGGCCTAAAGGGGATCCCGTCGGCGGCCGAAGAGATCCACGTGGCGCGCGATTGCATTCTTGCCGGCCTCACGGGCGGGCATGTCCATCTCTGCCACATGAGCACGCGCGGGTCGGTGGACCTGATCCGGCGCGCCAAGGAGCAGGGGATCCCGGTGACCGCCGAAGCCGCCCCGCATCACTACACGTTGACCCAGGAGCGCGTTGGCGACTACGACACCAACGCCAAGATGAACCCGCCGCTTCGTGAGGACGCCGATCGCGCCGCCATTCGCGCGGCACTCGCCGATGGCACGATCGACTGCATTGCCACGGATCATGCCCCGCACACCTACGACGCCAAGGAGCGCGAGTTCGACGACGCGCCCAACGGGATCATCGGACTCGAGACCGCCCTTTCGCTCGGTCTCCGTGAGCTGGTTGCCGGCGGCGTGCTCTCGCTGCCGACGCTGATCGAGCGGATGAGCTGTGCACCGGCCCGCCTCTGGCACCTTCCGGGCGGCACGCTCAAGGTCGGCCAGGTGGCCGACCTCGTCGCCTTCGATCCTGCAGCGCACTGGACGGTCGAACCGACCCGGATTCGCTCACGGTCGCGGAATACGCCGTGGGCGGGGGAAACGATGCCCGGCGTCGTGAAGATGACCCTTGTGGGTGGCCGGGTCGTCTTCGCCCGTTGATCAGCGCGCCGGATGCGACCCCCGGTCCCGACGCAATCGCGCGCGGGGGAAGTCCGATACTAGCGAGGGCGGTGCCCAATGGGGTGCCGGTTCCCTGTGACCTGTGCCCGCGCTAGTTTCCACTTCATGACCTCATCCACTGGCACACCATGACCCTCCCTTCCAATCTTGCCGACGTCGAAACGCTGCTGGCGGAGCGCGACGCGGTGGCGGGCTGGATCGCCAAGCTCGATGGCGCCGGCAGCAGTGTGCCGGCGACCGTGCGCGACCGTGTGCGTCTCGACTATCAGGTCCGGATGGATGGCGTCACGCACCGCCTGCAGGGACACGGCGATGCGATTGCCGCCAAGCTGGCCGAAGATCGCGCCGAGCGCGAGACCGAAGCCTCCGCAGCGGCCCATGCACGCGACGCGCTGGCTGAGGCCGAGTTGCGACACATTGTCGGCGAGTATGACGCGCCGCGCTTCGAGTCCGAGGCGACACGCCATGCGGCCGACATCGAACGGCACGAGCGCGCCCTCGGGGCCGTTGCAGAACGCGTGCGCGCCCTGGAGGAGGTGCTGGCGCTGATCGTCACGCCACACGCCGCGGAGCCGGCTGACCGCGCGCCCGCTCGCGCCGACGCCCCTGCCGAAAGCTCGGCGCCGCGTCCGGGGGCGATCGGGGAGGACGATGACCTCGATATCCTCGACGAGGATCTCCTCTCGATCTTTGGTGAGGCAGACGTGTCCGTGGAGATCGAGGTCGAGGTGATCGACGAGGACGGGGGGCCAGCGACCATTGCGCCAGCATCGGAGGATCGCGGCCCGCTCTCCTTCCGCCCAGGCACTGGCATGCCACCGGAAGCGGAACGGGCGATTCCATCGTTCGGGATGCCGGCCGAGATCCCGGCGCGATTCACGCCGACGGCCGAACCGAGCCGTTCCGCGCCGACCCCGACGCCCGCCGTGACGCCAGTCCCGAACCGTGGCCCGATGTTCGAAGAGGATATCGTCGCGGAGGGGCCGCCGCCCGAGCCCATGACCATCTCGGCAGGTCGCACGCTGCGCTGTGCCGAGTGCAGCGCGATGAACAAGGCCTCTGAGTGGTACTGCGAGAAGTGCGGGGCGGAGCTCAACGTCGGCTGAGGGCGTGGCAGGACGGCATGCCCCGTTCCGCACGGAAGCTGCGTTCCGTCACCCCCTGAGTGCTCGCAGGGCTCCCCAGCACGACGAACCCCCACCCGGCGCTGCCAGGTGGGGGTTTCTGCTGCGTGGGGCCAGGGAAGCTTACGCCTTGGCAGCCTTGTTCGCGGCCTTGGCCAGACGGCTCTTGGTGCGGGCGGCAGTGTTCGGGTGCAGCAGATTCTTGCGACCGGCCCGATCAAGCAGCGACTCGGCACCCTTGAGCGCCTCGACGGCCTCGGCCGGCGCGGCAGTGCGCGCCTTCTTCACGGCCGTGCGCAGCGCGCTCCGCTGGGTCTTGTTGGCAGCAGTGCGGACCTTCGTCTGACGCATGCGCTTCTTGGCGGACTTGATGCGCGGCACGGGCTTCCCCTGAAAATGGCAGGTCGGTTCTGGATCCCGGGCACATGGATCACCCGGCTAGCCCTGCAGAATAGCAGGCCTTCCCCCGACTGGCAAGGGGGTTGTCCCTCCCCCGCTTTTGCCCCAACCCCCGGTCCGGCGCTACCTTACGCCCTCTTCCCTCCCAAGGATCTTGCCCTGCTCGGTGACCTCTTCCTCGCTCTCCCCATGCTCCTCTTCGCCCTGGTGGCGCACGAGGTGGCCCATGGCTGGGCGGCGCTGCGACAGGGGGACGACACCGCCTACAAACTGGGGCGGCTGACGTTCAACCCCATTCCCCACATCGACCCGGTGATGACGCTCCTGGTCCCGGTGGCGCTTTGGGTGCTCTCGTCGGGGCAGTTCACCTTCGGCGGGGCCCGTCCAGTCCCGATCACGCCCAGGAATTTCCGGAACTACCGCCGGGGTGACCTGATCGTTTCGGGTGCCGGCGTCTTCACCAACCTGGTGATCGCCCTCGCCTGTACCCTGCTCTTTGTGGTCATCGGCGCCGCCCATGATCTGCTCGGCGGGGCAGGGACCTCCACGGTGGATGCTGCGCAACGGATGCTGGTCTGGGGGATCTTTCTGAACCTGATCCTCGCCGTCTTCAACCTGATCCCGATTCCGCCGCTCGACGGGTCCCGCCTGCTGTATCACGCGCTCCCACCGGCGTTGGGGGCGAAGTATCGGGCGCTGGATCGCTTCGGCTTCCTGATTCTCTTCGCGATCATGTTCCTCGCGCGACCGGTCATCGCCTGGCTCCTGCAGCCGGCCTGGTGGGGCTTCTATCAACTGCTGCATCTCGCCGGGCCCTTCGCCGTGGGTGACGGCTGGAACATCTTCCAGTCATGACAGACGCGTTGCAGCCGCTCGGGGATCGCCCGCCGGACCTTGGCTTTGTCGTGGACCTCGAAGGCTTCTCGGGGCCACTCGACCTGCTCCTGCATCTGGTCCGTGAAGAGCAGATCGACATCGCCGACATCCCCGTGGCGCGGATCGCGGATCAGTTTCTCCGCGCCATCCACGCGCTCGGACTCAATCAGGCGGCCGACTACCTCGAGATGGCCGGACGCCTGATCCGGCTCAAGGCACAGCTCCTCCTCCCGCGCCACGGGGAAGAGGAGGGGTGGGAAGATCCCCGGGCCGAACTCGTGCGGCGGCTGCTCGAGTATCAGCAGATCAAGGAGATCGCCCTCTGGATGGCGCGCATGGCCGAGCGTCGCGCGCTCCGTTTCGCGCGCGGCTTCCTGCCGCCTCCAGCGCCGGCGCCGGCGCCCCTGCCGATCACGGTCGATCTGCTCGACCTGCTGACCGCCGTGGAACGGGTGGTGACCAACATCCCGTCGCCCGTGCTGCACAGTGTGGTGGCGCGGCCGTTGGACGTCGAATCGGCAGTGGTGCGGCTTGAGGCCCTCCTCGCGCTGCATGAGGAGTTTGACTGGCGTGAGGCCTTCGGGCCGACGCCAAATTGCAGAATATGCGGGGTGCGATCGCAAAGCCGCCAAAGA
>JBBRGR010000201.1:0-4924 GCA_038223815.1 Gemmatimonadales bacterium | reverse complement strand
CGGTTGGCGAAGAGCAGATCTTCAAGGGCCGCGAGATGAGCTGGCTGCGCATCGAGCGCTACTGGGAGGGCGGGGAAGACGGTGAGCCCCTCGAGGCACGCTTCGCCCCGGTGATGTGCCAGCACTGCGACAACGCACCGTGCGAACCGGTCTGCCCGGTCTACGCCGCCTACCATACGCCCGACGGCCTCAACGGCCAGGTCTACAACCGCTGCGTCGGCACCCGCTACTGCAGCAACAACTGCCCGTTCAAGGTCCGCTACTTCAACTGGCTCAAGTACAACGAGACCGCCTGGCCCGCGCCGCTCAACCTCCAGTTGAATCCCGAGGTGACGGTGCGTGCCCGCGGCGTGATGGAGAAGTGCACCTTCTGCGTCCAGCGGATCCGCGAGAAGCAGAATCTCGCGAAGCTCGAGGATCGCGCGGTCCGCGACGGCGAAATCGTCCCGGCCTGCGTCCAGGGCTGCCCGTCCGGCGCGATGTCGTTCGGCAACGTGAAGGACCCGGAGGCGGCGGTGGTGAAACAGAAGCGCGACCCCCGCGGGTACACCATGCTCGAGGCCACCAACGTGCTCCCGGCCGTGACGTACCTCGCGAAGGTGCTCCATCAGGAGCCCGTGACCCATGCGCCGGCCGCTGCCGGGGAGGCGCACTGAAATGGCCGTGATCGCGCACGATCCGTCCACCCCGACGCAGACCCACGGCGAGGTCACCCGTGACGTCCTCGCGACGATCACGTCGAAGCCGACCACGGGGTACTACATCCTGCTCGGCACGATGGCCGCGCTCACCGCGCTGCTGCTCGGCTCCGTCACACTGCTGATGAAGGAAGGGCTCGGCCTCGCGGGCTACGCCCCGCCGATCATGTGGTCGGTGTACATCACCACCTTCGTCTTCTGGGTCGGTATCGGCCACGCCGGGACCCTGATCTCGGCGATCCTCTTCCTCTTCCGTTCGCCGTGGCGCACCGCGGTGTACCGCGCCACGGAAGCGATGACCGTGTTCGCCGTCATGACGGCGGCGCTCTTCCCGATCATCCACATCGGACGGCAGTGGATCTTCTACTGGTTGATCCCCTACCCGAACGCGCGCTACCTCTGGCCGAATTTCAAGTCGCCGCTGCTCTGGGACGTCTTCGCGATCTCGACGTACCTCACGGTCTCGTCCACCTTCCTCATGGTCGGCCTCGTGCCGGACATCGCCGCGGTGCGCGATCATGTCGGCGGGTGGCGCAAGAAGCTCTACGGCGCGCTCTCGCTCGGCTGGACCGGCGCGGACTCGCAGTGGCGCCACTACAGCCGCGCCTACCTGTACCTGGCCGCCCTCGCGACGCCGCTGGTGCTCTCGGTGCACTCGGTCGTGTCGTGGGACTTCGCCGTCTCGATCGTGCCGGGCTGGCACGGGACGATCTTCGCACCGTACTTCGTGGCCGGCGCGATCTATTCCGGCATCGGCATGGTGCTGACGCTGTTGATCCCGCTCCGGAAGGTGCTCAAGGTCGAGCACATGATCACCGATTACCACTTCGACAATCTCGCGAAGCTGACCCTCTTCACCGGGACGATCCTCCTCTACGCCTACGCGATGGAATACTTCGTCGCCTGGTACTCGGGGAGCACCTTCGAGCAGACCACCTTCTGGCGCCGCGCGTTCGGTCCGAACTGGTGGGCCGGCTGGACCATGATCATCTGCAATGCGTTTGTGTCGCAGCTGCTCTGGTTCAGGAAGATCCGCGTCAACCTGACGTCGCTCTTTGTCATCTCGATCTTCATCAACCTCGGGATGTGGTTTGAGCGCTACGTGATCGTCGTGTCGTCGCTCGCCAATGACTATGTCCCGTATGCCTGGGGTCAGATCAATCCGACCTGGGCGGACTGGTGCATCCTGGCTGGCTCGTTCGGCTGGTTCGGTCTCTGGTTCACGCTGTTCTACAAGAACTTCCCCATCGTGGCGATTCAGGAGATCAAGGAAATGATCCCGATGCCCCGTCGGAAGTCGTCGCACGGAGGGGCGCACTGATGGCCACGCACGTGCCGGGCGTCCTCGCCCATTTCGCCCATGTCGACGCGGCGGCCGATGCCATCCGCGAGCTCAAGGCGACCGGCCACACGGACCTCACCGTCTATTGTGCCGCGCACAATCACGAACTCGAAGAGGCGATCGGCGACCCGATCTCGCCGGTCCGCCTCTGGACGCTCGTCGCGGGCCTCACCGGCTGCGCCGCCGGCTTCTCGCTCGCCATCTGGATGTCGAGTGATTGGCCGCTGCTCGTCGGTGGCAAGCCCATCAACGCGATTCCGTCCTTCGTGGTCATCGGCTTCGAGTTGACGATTCTCTTCGGTGCGCTCGCCACGGTCCTCGCCGTGATCGTGCTCTCCGCGATGAAGTCACTCAAGGGACGGCCCTACCATCCGAAGTTCAGCGACGATCACATTGGTGTCTTCGTCCCCTGCCGCGCCGATCAGGCGGTGGCGGTGGAGCAGATGCTGACGGGGCATGGCTCCGTGGAGGTCTCTCGTGACGCGTAAGCTCCTCGTCGCTGCCGTGCTCCTCGGCGCCGGCGGCTGCAACTGGTGGTACAACGAAGTCCCGTCGCCGGATCAGCTGATGCATGTGGTGCCGTGGTTCGACCACATGATCCAGTCCAAGGCCGTGCATCCCTACCAGCGGACCGACATTCCCCGAAACGTCCCTGCAGGGGCGGTGCCGGTTGGCGGCGGCGAGGGTGACTGGCGTGTGGGTGACCCGACTGCAGCCTTCCCGCAGTACGGCTTCGACACGACGGTGGCCAATCGCACTACCCGCCAGACCACGCCGCCGCCGCCGGGTGCGCGCTCGGGTGAAGATCTCTACGTCACCTACTGCGCCATGTGTCACGGCGACAGAGGCGCGGCAAATGGAACGGTCACGCCGTATATCGGTGCACCGTCGCTTTTGACGCCGACCGCCCGCAGTTGGTCCGACGGCTATCTCTACAGCATCATTCGCTACGGTCGCGGGATCATGCCGCAGTACGGCGACAAGATCGTCCGCCAGGATGAGCGGTGGGCCGTCGTGGACTACGTCCGTTCGCTCCAGGCGGCGAGTCCGCGGCCTGCTGCTGCTGCCGGAGGAGCCAACTGATGGCCGCCGACATGACTGCGATCCGCGACCGGCTGATCGACAAGGGCCTCAACGCCGACTACAAGCGCTTCACCATCGTGGGCGCCGGACTGGCAGTGGTCGGGGTGGTGCTCTTCGTGCTGGCGCTGATGGGCGACGGCTCGCACCGTGCTTGGCAGACCTTCCACGTGAACTGGGTCTTCTGGACCGGCCTCACGGGCGGCTCGATCGCCATCACCGCGGTGCACAAGATCGCGAACGCCAAGTGGTCGGGCGTGATCATCCGCCTCTCGCAGGCGATGTCGGCGATGATCCCGGTCTCGCTCATCGGCGCGATCCTGGTGCTCACCGTGGGCTACCACGACATCTATGGGCACATGGCGGAGGAGCTGCACGGCCTCTCGCACGGCAAGGCACTCTGGCTCTCGCGGCCGTGGATGGCCGTGCGCCTGATCGGCGGGCTCGCCCTGCTCTACTGGATTGGGATCCGTCTGATCCGCACCGACATGCTCGCCGACCTTGCCCTCATGAAGGGGAAGGCCGGAGCACGTCAGGCGAAGTATGACGCAATGTTGCAGGGCTACGACGAAGCCGCGAACCACGCCAGCACCTACAGGCTCGCGCCGATCTACGCGGCGACCTACGCGATGGTCTTCACCATGGTCGCCTTCGACGGCATCATGGCGCTCCAGCCGCACTGGTTCTCGAACCTGCTCGGTGGCTGGTACTTCATGGGCTCGTTCCTTGGCGCGCACATGCTGCTCGCCCTGATGATGATCTACTCGCGCAGGGCCGTCGGCCTCGACGAGTTCATTTCGGCCAAGCAGCGCCATGACCTCGGCAAGCTCTGCTTCGGCTTCACCGTGTTCTGGACCTACCTGATGTGGGCGCAGTTCCTGGTGATCTGGTACGGCAACCTGCCTGAAGAGACCGGCTTTGTCTTCGCCCGCCTCTGGGGCCCCTGGCGCCCGGTCGGCACCGCCGTCTTCCTCGGCATTTTCGTGATTCCGTTCACCGGCCTCATTGGCGTGGGCCCGAAGAAGATGCCGCTCACCTTGGGCCTCTTCGCCACGATTTCGCTCTGCGCCCTCTGGCTCGAGCGGTACCTGATGGTCATGCCGTCGGTAACTGCCGAGGCTGGTCCCGTCTTCGGGCTCCCGGAGGTTGGACCGATCCTGCTCTTCCTCGGGCTCTTCTTCCTCTGCTTTGCGTGGTTCGCCCGGACGTATCCGATGGTGAGTCCGCGGTTGGCGATGATCACGTTGGAGCGGGAGCGGGGACACTAGCAGGACCAAAGCCGAGGTCCGAGCACCGAGCAAAGGAAACGAGTCCCCGGGTCCGGGATTTTCCGGGGCGGGGACTCATGCGTTCCTGGGCTTGATCTTCGGTGGTCCTCGGTCCTCGGTCCTCGGTCCCCGTCGTTCCCTACTCCAACCGCAACTTCCCCACTAGCGCGTCCACCGCATCCTTGTCCAGTGCCGCCGCCACCGTCACCAGGCGCACGGTCCGCGACGGGGCGTCCTCGCTGCCCACATAATCGGGGCGGGTGCGGAGCGCGAGTGACGAGGCGAGCCCCGAGGCCTCGATGGCCTGGAGGACCGGAGTGACCCGGTCCTCGGGGCCTTCCACGACCCAGACGGCATGGCCGTCGGGCAGCCGCTGCTTGATGAAGAATGTCGGCCGGACGCCCTCCCCATTGCGCTGGATCCGCACCGCCGTGATCGGCAACCCCTCGAGGCGCGCGAGGGAACCGCCACCTGTCCTGAGGGCCTCGTCCCAGCTGATGGACTCCCAGGCAATGGCGGGGTCCACCTCTGAGGCT
>JBBRGR010000200.1:0-4933 GCA_038223815.1 Gemmatimonadales bacterium | reverse complement strand
GGAAGGAGAAATGCGCCGGCAAACAGCTCAGTCGCGACGGGGGACTTGGCACCGAGGCTCGCGAGCACGGGTCTCGCGAGCAGGGTGGCCGTGTCCGCCGGAATCCCGAACAGGGGCTGATCGGTCGTCAGCTGCAGCGTTGCACGGATGATCGAGACCGAGTCGCGCAAGGCGGGTGGCAGCGTGAACCGGATGAACGTCCGTGAGACCGGATACCCGCCAACCGCCAGCAGGTCGGCACTGCCCACCGAGGGCGCCCCCCGGACGGTGAAGTTGGCCGAGGTGAGGCGATTGAAGACCTGCCGGCGGAGGGCCGTGTCCGCGACATTGGCCGTCGTGTACCATGTCGTGGACGGCCCCTCGCTGCCGGCCGCGCTGGCCCCGATGCGGGCACCGCTCGTCCCGGCAGAGCGGAGTCGCAGTCCGACCACCAGTCGGCTGGTATCGGAGGGGGTAAACGCGACCTTCGCCAGCTCTGCCCCGGTCAGGAAGATCCGCATGACGCCTGAACGGAAGGTCGGCCCGAGCGGGAACTCCTGCAGGAGGCGTTCCGGCGTCATCGCGGCATCGAGTTGCCCGATCGTGGTGGTCGAATCGGTGCCCACCGGGAGGCGGAAGACCTCGACCACATCGCCCGTGGCGGTCGTGTCGCTCCGCTGCAGGACGAACGCGATCGCCATCGAGTCCACCGTGAAGGAGCGGAGGGTATCCCGCACCAGCACGGAGTCGCCGCGGTTGTTGAAGCGCACCACGGCACGCGCGTCCCCGTACTGCCCGCCAGTACTCACGAGCAACGAAATGAGCGAGGAGCCTGAGACGTACCCGGCGTACGACGAGTCGAGGCCCACCGTCGCCGTGATCACGGTATCGCGAAAGTCGGCACTCCCGCCCGGGCAGAGCGCCGGACAATCGGCGGGGGTCGTCAGCTTCTCGGTGCACGCGGTGGCCACGAGGGCGACCGCGATCAGGCTCAGAAAACGAGGGCTCACTCGAGCACGTCCCCGGTGAAGGCATCAGGCAACAGGTCGCGGATCGTCCACTCCCTGGTTTCCACTCCAGCACAACTCACGACCCGCAGCAGCGACCCGAACTCAGCCAACACCTGACGACACGCTCCGCACGGCGCAATCGGCGACGGGGCGTCGCTCACCAGCACGAGCCGCACGAAGGTGCGCTGACCGTCGGCGACCGCCGCCGCCACCGCACTTCGCTCGGCACAGATCGTCATGCCATACGAGGCATTCTCGATGTTGCATCCGACGTAGATCGCCCCGTCGCCGGTTTCGAGGGCAGCCCCAACGCGGAACCCGGAATAGGGAGCATAGGCACGCCCGCGCACCCCCTCGGCCTGCTCCCGCAACCTGTTCAGTTCTGCCATATACGCCCCAGAAAGGACGTCCCCGCGTCCAGAGGCCGTACCCCCAGAAAATCGGCGAGCGTCTGGCCCACGTCGGCAAAGGTCTGCAACTCACCAAGGGCCACCGGACGAACCTGCGGACCCACGGCCAACACCGGTACACACTCCCGGGAATGATCGGTCGATGGCGTCGTCGGATCGTTCCCGTGGTCGGCGGTGAAGATAATCAGATCATCCTCCCGAACCTGCCTCAGGAAGCGGGGAATCCAGCGATCCAGCTCGGTCAAGCCGCGCAGAAAGCCAGGGACGTCGTTCCGATGCCCCCAGCTCTGATCAAATTCGATCACGTTGGCGAAGAGCAGGCCCCGACGCATGGCTAGCAGCCCACCCTCGAGCAGGGCAAAGGCATCCTGGTTGGTGGCAGTGTGGATCGAGGTCACGCCCCGCCGGGCAAAGAGGTCGTCCACCTTGCCCACGCCGACCACCGGGAGGTGAGCCTCCGCCAGTCGGTCCAGGAGGGTGGGCCCCGTCGGCGGGCGCGAATAGTCCTTGCGATCCGACGTCCGTTGCCACGCCCCGGCGGTGCCACGGAACGGACGCGCAATGATTCGCGACACCCCATTGGGGGGCACGAGCAACGCACGCGCGATTTCGCAGGCCGCATACAGCTCGGCAAGCGGAACCACGCCCTCGTGCGCGGCAATCTGGAACACGGAGTCCGCCGAGGTATAGACAATCCACTGGCCCGTAGCGACGTGCTCGCTGCCAAGCTGATCGAGAATGACCGTTCCCGAGCTCGCAATGTTCCCGATCACCCCCCGACCAGTCCGCGCGCTGAATTCGGCGAGGAGATCCCCCGGGAATCCGTGCGGATAGGTCGGGAACGGGACATCGAGCTGCACGCCACACAGCTCCCAATGCCCGGTCGTGCTGTCCTTTCCCGCGCTGCGCGGCTGGGCGACCCCGTAGGCGGCCTCCGGTGCCGCCACTTGCGCCAGGCCGCTGTCGCCACAATGACCCAGCCCGAGCGCCTCCAGATTCGGGAGCCGCAGCCCCCCGGACGCCCGCATCACGTTCCCCAGCGTCGCGCTTCCCTGATCACCGTAGGCTGCGGTGTCATGCGCGGTCCCGACCCCGAGTCCGTCGAGGACGATCAACGCGGCGCGCCGCATCAGCCTGCCTGCCCCGTAGCGTAGCGGAATCGGAGCGCGGTCAGCGCCTGCTCCATCAACTTGGCCTCGTCGGCGTCGAGGTTGCCGCGTGTCCGCTCCTCCAAGGCACCGAGGGTGTCGATGAGCGCCTTGGCGAACTGCTTGGCATCCGGGGCACCGGCTGCTGCGGCCCCCGGGGGGAGTTGGCCGTCGAGGGCGGCATTGGCCTGGCCGGCGAGCCCGAGAATGAGCGAGGCGAAGTGCTGGTTCATGAGGACCTGTGGTAACGGCGCGGAAGGCGTACCCCGAGCCCGGTAAGAAGTTCATAGGCGATTGTGCCCGCCAAAACAGCCTGCTCGTCGAGCGCGACGAGGCCTCCCCAGAGCGTCGCGACATCGCCGACGGCGACGGGAAGTTCGCCAGCATCCACCATGAGATGATCCATGGTGACACGCCCGACCATCCGCAACCGACTCCCCAGCAGCTCGACCGCGCCCCCATTCGACAACCGGCGCGGCACCCCATCCGCATAGCCGATCGCCAGTGTGGCAATCGTGGTCGGATGCGGGGCACGCCAAGTCGCCTCATACGAGACGGTCCCACCCGCCGGCACGCGCCGCACCGCCACGACCCGAGCCCGCAGCGCGGCCACCGGGACCGCATCCAGCCCGGCGAGGCGTCCGCCGTAGAGGTGGATGCCGGGGCGGGTCAGGTCGGCCGCATAGGCACCGCCCACGGCCCCGGCGGCGGAATTTGCCGCGTGGACCAGCAGCGGCCGTCGGCCCAGCGCGGTGATCGACTCCTGAAAGCGGCGCCACTGCTCCGCCGTAGCGACGGCATCATGCTCCGCGGAATGAAAGTGGGTGTAGACACCCTCCCATCCGCTCGCCGTGGCAAGCAGATTACGCGCTTCGTGCAATTGGGCGACATCATCCCAACGCAGACCGGAGCGGGACATCCCGGTGTCGATCTCCACGTGGAACGGGAGATCGCCAAGCGCCAGCCAGGCGCGGAGGGCCGTGAGATCCCCGATGCTCGGACGCGCCGCCACCGCGGCCGCACTCTCCGCCAGGTCCGGGAGGAGTGGCGAGCAGATCAGGACGGGCCGGAGGATCCGATTCACATGAAGCTCACGCGCCTCGTCGATGGTGGCGACGCCGAAGCCCCAGGGATCAATTTCTGCCAGCGCTCGGGCCACCGGCACCGCGCCAAGGCCATAGCCACCGGCCTTGACCATCGGGAGCAGCGGCGCGCCGGTGCGGGCCGCAAAGGAGCGGGCGTTGCGGACCACGGCATCAAGATCGATGTCCACCCAGCTTCGTGCGGTATCAGGTGTCACGGCAACGTGCATATTCAGAGACCAAGGCTCCCGGAGAGTGGATGCAAGACGAATCAGCGCTGGACCGTGCCATTGCGATGGTGACCGACCTGCGGGCCCGCTGCGCCTGGGATCGGGTGCAGACCCGCGCCACCCTCCGGCCCTACCTGATCGAGGAGGCCCACGAACTGGCCGCGGCCCTCGGCAGTGGCGTGCCAGCCGCTATCCGCGAAGAAGTCGGGGACCTGATGCTCCACCTCGCCTGGCAGCTGGTCCTTGGCACCGAGAACGGGGAATTTACCCCGGATCTGATCGCAGAGGACCTGGTCGCCAAGATGCGGCGCCGCCACCCCCATCTCTTCGACCTCGGGGAGCGGGAGCGCTGGGAGACCCTCAAAGCGCGGGAACGGCCCGCGGGCCAAGGTGTCCTGGACGGCCTGCCGGACACACTCCCCGAACTCCTGCTCGCCTACCGCCTCCAGGAAAAGGCGGCCGGCGTCGGCTTCGACTGGCCCGATACCACGGGACCGCTCCAGAAGGTGGCCGAGGAGCTCGCCGAGGTGGAGGAGGAGATCTTGATCGGGGGGGAGGACCGAGCGGCACTCACCGAGGAGCTCGGCGACCTGCTCTTCGCGGTCGTCAACCTGGCCCGCAAGGCCGGCGTGCAACCGGGCGTTGCGCTCGACCGGGCCAATGCCAAGTTCCGCCGCCGCTTCGAGGCGATCGAGACCATCGCCGCTGAGCGGGACGTGGTGCTCGGCGACGCGACGCTGGAGGAGCTGGATGTGATTTGGGACGAGGTGAAGGCCGGCGAACGGCGAACGGCGAACGGCGAACGGCCGTAGGGGCGAGGCATGCCTCGCCCCTACGCGCAGATCGACGATCGTTGCTACGGGTAGAGTCGATGAATCTGACGCGGAAACGCGATCGCCTCGCGGATGTGCGGGATGCCGCAGATCCAGGCGACGGTGCGCTCGAGGCCGAGGCCGAAGCCGCTGTGCACGAAGCCGCCGTACTTCCGGAGGTCGAGGTACCAGCCGTAGGAGGCCGGGTCGAGCCCCTGGTCCGTGATCCGCTGCAGCAGCTTGTCGTAGTCCCCTTCCCGCT
>JBBRGR010000199.1:0-4972 GCA_038223815.1 Gemmatimonadales bacterium | reverse complement strand
CAGGTGGGCCTCTGCCGGCCGGGCGACCTCGGCGCCGGCGGGTGCCACCTCTACCTGCACATGACCTTCTGCATCCCGCAGGGCGGGGGCGGCCCGGGGATGGGGCCGATCGGCGTGGCGCCGCAGCTGGCGCCGTTCCTGCCGGGGCATCCGGTCATTGATCTCGGACACGCGCACCCTGCCGGCACCATTTCGGCGGGTCCATGGGGAAGTCCGAGCATTCTGCCGATCTCCTGGACCTACATCCAGTTGATGGGTTCGGAAGGGCTCACCTACGCGACCAAGGTCGCGATCCTCTCGGCCAACTACATCGCCAAGCGGCTCGAGGGGGCGTACGACCTGCTCTACACCGCGAAGAACGGCCTGGTCGCGCACGAGTGCATTCTCGACATGCGCCCCTTCAAGGCGACGGCCGCGATCGAGGTCGAGGACATTGCCAAGCGGATCATCGACTTCGGCTTCCATCCGCCGACGGTGTCGTTCCCGGTGGCGGGCACGATGATGGTCGAGCCGACCGAGTCGGAGCCCAAGAGCGAACTCGATCGCTTCGTCGACGCGCTGCTCGCCATCCGCGAGGAGATCCGCGCGATTGAAGAGGGCACCGCGAGCCGCGACGTGAACGTGCTGAAGGGCTCGCCGCACACCTTGAGCGAAGTCACCGCCAACGCATGGGACCGTCCTTACACGCGCGAGCAGGCGGCCTTCCCGATGGAGGGGCTGCGCCAGCGCAAGTTGTGGCCCACCGTCGGGCGAATCGATTCGGCGTATGGTGATCGGAATCTGGTCTGTACCTGTCCACCGATCGAGGATTACGTGTAGTACCCCCGCCCTCGCGCGACAGCGCGAGCGGCGGGGGCTCCGAGGTCGCGGTACTCGGTACCCATCCATTGTGTAACGACGGGGGCGCTTCGGCGCCCCCGTTTTTCTGTGCGGAACTCTGTTCTCACTCGCTGCTGATCTCGAACGTTCATCCCTCCGCATGAAACAATCGCGTCACCACGCTTGACGGCTTTTTCGGAGATGGTAACCTCCGTATGCGGATGCGAATAGCATCTCGCGATCTCTTCTTCCCTCTTTGTTCAACGGAGTTTCTCATGCTTCAGGGAATTGGGCTCGGTCTTGTGTCAGTCGTCGCAACGGCGGTGGTGAGCTTCGGTCCGC
This sequence comes from Gemmatimonadales bacterium, assembly GCA_038223815.1. GTDB lineage: Bacteria > Gemmatimonadota > Gemmatimonadetes > Gemmatimonadales > GWC2-71-9 > Palsa-1233. The sequence continues at coordinate 3,811 of JBBRGR010000199.1, read as the reverse complement.
CCAGTGTACTTCGCGAACCGGAGAACCTCCTCTGGTCGTGCCAGGGCTGGAACAGCTTCAATGTCGCCGACTGCCATCGCTGGGGTGGAGGAAATTTCCTCACGTTCGACAACGCGTCCCGTGCAGACTGCCACGGCTACCCACAGAACGTCGTTGCCCTCGTCTCGCCAAGTCGGAACAACTTGAACGTGGAAGATTACGGTGCGATTCCGGGGGATGAGTATGTGAACCACCTCGCTACCTGTCTCGTGTCCGGACACAATGCCGAGTGACTCGGCTGACGAAAGCTTCGACGACCGCCCTCCTTATCGCTGCGCTCGTCGCCCCAGGCCCATCCGTCGCTCAGGAAAGCCGGAACGCCAGACGTGGCGTCGAGACCCTTCGGATCTCTGGGTCAACACATGATCTGGCTACCGTCCTCTGGCTGGTCGGTTTTCCGAACGGTCGCGTTGCGGTCGGGTCGCTTCCGGCGGATGGCGCGGTCCGTTGGTTTGACGGCAGCGGGCGGGCACTCGGGCGGTTCGGAGGCAGTGGTGACGGGCCCGGCGAACTCCGAGCACCCGGGGCCGCCGGTCGGTTTGGCGACACGCTGTGGGTGCTTGACCGCGCTACACAACGGGTCACCATCATCCGGCCTGGTCCCTCCTCACAACCATCGTTCACGACGTTTGTGGTGCCAACCGCGATCGAACCTGCAGGAGCCTTGACTCGTCAGGTGATCGGCTCCGTCTCGGGACTAGTGTCGAGTCGGCGCTTGTTGTTCCAAGGGAATGAGGTAGATCCAGCGGCCCAAGCGCCTTCCGCATCGCTCCATCGCACCGTGATTGCTGATTCTTTAGGTCGGGTAATCCGGGCCTTCCCGCCGTTTGAGCCTCGTGGAGCCTGTCAGGTCCCGTATGTCTCGGGTAAGACCACGGGATTTGTCGGCGTATTCTTCTGCCCCCGACCGATCATTCGGGTGGGACAGACGGGCGATCGGATCGCTGTTGTCACCAGCAACAATGCGAGCGCGGTGCAGTCGTCCGTCACGGTGCGGCTCTATTCCGCCGAGGCACTGCCCCTGTTCGAGAGGACAGTGCGGGTGCCACCGCGAGTTATTCCGAAGCATGTGGCGGACTCGATTCAGCGCGCTCTGCTGGAGCGCGCGAGAAGCCCGGAGGCTCGGGCCGCTCGCAGTCGGGCAAAGATCCCGCCTGCCTATCCACCGGTCACCGATGTGGTGTTGTCTGACGCCGGCGATGTGTGGCTCGGCATGGCAGGGGCCACTGAGCAGCGCACGTGGATTGTCTTCGATGTCCGCGGGATGCGCCAGACCGATGTGGTCCTACCCAAGGCGTTTCGACCGGTGGCGGTGATGGGGCGCGACATCCTCGGCACTGAGGTGGACCCAGACGATTTCATTGACATTGTCCGATACCGGGTCGTCGCGTAGGGGCGACGCATGCGTCGCCCCCGCGGCCTCGGGGACACGGCTGTAGTTTTTGGCATGCCCACCATCCGCCTCCTCCCGCTCCTGCTGATCCCCGCCCCGCTCGCGGCCCAGCATCGCCCCATTCCCTTCACGTCGGGGATGACGATCACCGCCTCGACGCGCATCGCGCCGGGGCGGTATCGCATTGCGGCCGGTGACTCGGTCGGCCTCACCGTCCGGGGTGACAACATCACCCTCGACCTCCGTGGCGTCGAACTGGTGGGCGACTCGGTGCGCACCAGACCGGACCGCTTCACCGGGATCGGCTTGGTCATTGATGGTGGCCGCAACATCACCGTGCGCGGCGTGACTGTGCGCGGCGTCAAGCATGGCCTCGTCGCCCGCGGTACCCGCGGCCTCCGCCTCCTCGACAGCGACTTCTCCTACAACCAGAAGCCGCGGCTTTTCTCCGGCATCGAGAAGGAGTCGCTGGTGGACTGGCTCTCCTTCCACCAGAACGAGAAGCAGGAGTGGCTGCGCTTCGGCGCGGGCGTCTATCTCGATGGTGTCACCGGCGGCGAGATCCGCAACGTCACCGTCCGGCAGGGGATGAACGGGTTGATGCTCAATCGCACGGATTCGCTGTTGATCTGGAACAGCAACTTCTCCTTCAACTCCGGCCTCGGCATCGGGATGTATCGGTCGTCGCACAACCGCATCGTGCACAACAAAGTCGACTGGAACGTGCGCGGCTATTCGCATCGCTTCTACAATCGTGGTCAGGACTCCGCGGGCCTGCTGATGTACGAGCAGAGCTGTTTCAATGTCGTGGCCCACAACTCGATCACCCACTCCGGTGATGGCCTCTTCCTCTGGGCTGGGCAGTCCACCATGGACTCAGGGAAGGGCGGGGCGAACGACAATCTCTTCTATGCCAATGACTTCTCCCACGCCCCCACCAACGGCATTGAGGCGACCTTCTCGCGCAATGCGTTCGTGGCGAATCGGGTCGAGGAGAACTGGCACGGCATCTGGGGCGGCTACTCCTACGGGTCGGTGATCCTCGGCAACACCTTCCGCAACAACGTCGAGGCGATCGCCATCGAGCATGGCCAGGACAATCGGATTGTCGGCAACCGCTTCGAGGGCGATACCACCGCCATCCGCCTCTGGTGGAACAAGCTCGAGCCGAGCGACTGGGGCTATCCGAAGTACCGCGACACCCGCGCGCGCGATTACGTGGTACTGGGCAACAGCTTTGTCGGCACACGACTCGCGCTGCGGGTGGACAACACCCAGCGGCTTCGCGCCGAGGGGAACCACTTCACCGATGTCGATTCACTCACCCGACTGAGCGGCGATACCACGGGCTGGGTGATGGTGCAGCGGCCGGGCGTGGCGACCATGGTGCCGATTCCCGCGCGGTATGTGGTGCCGAAGCTGCCAGGCGGCAGGAACGCGCTGATCCCATCTGCTGCACGCCGTGGCCGTGCCACGATCATCGTCGATGAATGGGGGCCCTACGACTACCTGAGCCCCAAGCTCTGGCCCGTGGGGCGCAGCGATGCCGTGCCGCAGAAGCTCCGTGTCCTCGGCCCCGCCGGGACCTGGCGTGTGGTCGCAAGGGAAGGCGTGGCCGCGATCTCGGCGGAGTCCGGGCGCGTCGGCGATACGCTGGCGGTGACTCCCGCGGCCGGCCGCGAGGGCGACTACCGGGTCGAGCTCGAGTATCGGGGCGGGGCGGTGACGTCGCCATTCGGCGAGCACACCGTAGCTGGCGTGCCGGTGCGGTTCTCATGGACGCGCTACCTCCTGCCGATGACGTGGGCAGTCACCTTTGCAGGGACGGACTCGACCGGCGCGGCACCGGCCACAACCTCGCCAGCGCCATTGTAGGGCGTTGTCGCTCAGTGCGACACCAATCGCCTGGACTTCACCTGGTATGGGCCGCCCAAGGGGATCCCGTCGAAGTGGCTGCTGACCCGTGCCGAGGGGTCGGCCACGCTCGCACCGGGGCGCTACCGGATCCGCACCATCGCCGACGATGCCATCCGCGTCTATCTCGACGGACAGCTGCTCCTCGACGACTGGGTCCCGGGTGAGTCGCATGTGAAGGAGGCGGAGTTCACCGCGACCGGCTCGCACCGGCTGGTAGTGCTGCATTGGCAAAAGGATGGCTGGTACGAGCTGCGGGTGGATGTGGAGCGGGTGAGGGGTGAGGGGTGAGGGGTGAGGGGTGACGGGTGACGGGGGAGGGGGCTGTCACCTTCAGCGAAGCGCCGGCATCGACGGCGCGGAGTCGAAGGGCCACTGTACCGCGCACAGGTCCTTCGACTGCGCCCGCTTCGCGGGCTTCGTTCAGGATGACATGGCGCCGCTCCCCCTCACCCCTCACCCAGT
>JBBRGR010000198.1:0-4980 GCA_038223815.1 Gemmatimonadales bacterium | reverse complement strand
GTCTCCGGCGAGGCGGGTGGCATCACCCAGCACATCGGTGCCTATCAGGTGCACGCCGGCGAGACCGACCGCGCTATCACCTTCATCGACACGCCCGGCCACGAGGCCTTCACGGCCATGCGTGCGCGCGGCTCGCAGGTGACGGACATCGTCGTGCTGGTCGTCGCCGCCGACGACCGGGTGATGCCGCAGACGATCGAGGCCATTTCGCACGCCAAGAATGCCGGCGTGCCGATCGTCGTGGCGATCACCACGATCGATCTCCCGGCGGCCAACCCGGGGAAGGTCAAGCAGGACCTGCTCCAGCACAGTGTCGTGCTCGAGGAGTTCGGCGGGACCACGCTGCATTCGATGATCTCGGCGAAGAAGGGCACCGGCGTGCCGGAACTCCTCGAGCAGCTGCTGCTGCAGGCGGAGATCCTCGAGCTCAAGGCGAACGCGGAGACGCGCGCGCAGGGCTCCGTGATCGAGGCCACCCTCGACGCCGGCAAGGGTCCGCTCGCCACGATCCTGGTACAGAAGGGCACGCTGCGCGTCGGCGAGAACTTCATCTGCGGCAAGTATTCCGGTCGTGTCCGCGCCCTCTATGATGAGCGCGGGAAGGCCGTGAAGGCCGCCGGCCCGTCCATCCCGGTCCAGGTGCTCGGCTTCGAGGGCGTCCCGGCTGCGGGTGACACCTTCCTTTCAATGACCGATGCCGTGGAAGCGCGTGAGATCGCGCAGAAGCGCCAGCGCCTCGAGCGTGAAGCGCAGAATCGGCGCTCGGCGCGCGGTGGCACGCTCGAGGATATCTCGCGCGCCCTCAAGGAAGGCGCCGTCTCGCAGTTGCGGATCATCATCAAGGCGGACCAGGGCGGACCGGCAGAGGCACTGGCCGACTCGCTCGCCCAGCTCGGCACCAACGAGGTCCGCGTGGACATCGTCCACCGGGGCGTCGGGCAGATCTCCGAGAGCGACGTCCTCCTCGCCAAGGCGTCCGGCGCGATCATCCTCGGCTTCCACGTCCGGCCTGACGCGAACGCGCGCCAGTCGGCGGAGCGCGAGGGCGTCGACATCCGCACCTACCGCATCATCTACGAGGCCGTGGAGGACGTGCGGAACGCCCTCGAAGGCCTGCTCAAGCCGGAGGAAAAGGAAACCATCCTCGGCGAGGCGGAGGTGATGGAGGTGTTCAAGGTCACGCGTGTCGGCACCATCGCCGGCTGCATGGTCCGGAGCGGCACCATCCCGCGCACCTCGCGCGTGCGTCTGGTGCGCGATGGCTCGGTGGTCTACACCGGCAACATCGGCTCGCTCAAGCGGTTCAAGGACGACGCCAAGGAAGTGCGCGAGGGTCTCGAGTGCGGTATCGGCATCGAGAACTTCAATGACGTGAAGGTCGGCGATCGGATCGAGGCGTTCCGCACCGAAGAGATCAAACGGACCCTGGCCGCGTCGGCGGCGCAGGACTGACCCATGGCCGGCAAGGGGGCATCGCGTCGCCCGGAACAGGTGGGCGAAACGATCCGGGCGGTGCTCGCCGAGGCGCTGCTGCGCGGTGAAGTGCGCGACCCCCGCGTCGGGATGGTGACGCTGAGTGCCGTCGAGGTGACGCGCGATCTGTCGCATGCGACCGTGCGCGTGGTGCCCCACGGGGACGGGCCGGAAAAGGAGGCGGCGGTCGAGGGTTTGAAGAGTGCCGCGGGCTTCCTGCGCGGGCTCGTCGCGAAGTCCCTCACGACGCGGATCACGCCCGAGCTGCATTTCGTGCTCGATCGGGGCTTCGCGCACGCGCTCGAGATTGATCGGCTCCTGGCAGGATTGAAGCACGAGGAGGAGGCCTCCTGATCGGAGGGGTGCTCATTGACAAGCCCGTCGGCTGGACCTCGCACGATGTGGTGGCGGTGGTGCGTCGACAGTTGGGCCTCCGGAGCGTCGGACACGCCGGGACGCTGGATCCCTTTGCGACCGGGCTGCTCGTGGTGCTGGTCGGACGTGCAACCCGGCTCGCGCGGTTCCTCGAGGCGGAGCGCAAGGTGTACGAGGCGAGCATCCACCTGGGAATCGCCACGGACACCGACGATGGCACCGGCACGGTGACCGAGCGCCACACGCCCGCGACGTGGCCCACGCGCGAGACGCTTGCCGCCGCGGCCGCAACGATGGTCGGCGTCCACCCGCAGCGCCCCCCGGCCTTCTCGGCAAAGCACGTGGCGGGAAAGCGGGCGTATGCCCTGGCACGAGCGGGGGAGACGGTGACGCTCGCTCCGGTGGATGTGACCGTGCACGCGATGGCGGTGGAGGCGTGGGAACCGCCCCTGCTGCAACTGACCGCCACAGTGGGGCGCGGGACATACCTCCGGGCGATTGCCCGGGATCTGGGGCGACTCGTCGGGTTGCCGGCGCACTGCGAGGCGTTGCGACGGACGGCCATCGGTGCCTTTCAGGTGGACGACGCGGTCTCCCCCGAGGCGGTCAGTGCGGCGTCACTCCGCTCTGCGGCAGCGATGGTGGGCTCAATGCGGCAGGTGCAGGTGACGGCGGCAGCGCGACGCGAACTCGGGTTCGGGCGACGGATTGCGCAGGATAGGCCGGCCGAGGGGCACGCCGCACTCCTCGGGGAGGATGGGACGTTGGTGGCGATCGCCAGCGGGATCGACGGGCGCTGGCAGCCCGACGTGGTGCTGGAGCCGGCGTCGTGACGGGCAGGGGCAGCGTGGTAACGGTGGGCACCTTCGACGGCGTGCACCTCGGGCATCAGGCGGTCCTCCGCGAGATCCGTGCGCGCGCGGAACGGAGCGGACGCCGCAGCATCCTGGTGACCTTCGAGCCGCATCCGCTCGAAGTGGTCAACCCGGCCGCTGCCCCGGCGTTGCTCACGACCCCGAGCGAGCGGATGGCGATCCTCGCGATGAGCGGAATCGATCGGATGATGACCGTGCGCTTTGATGCCGTGATGGCAGCCCGCAGTCCGGCGGCGTTCGTCGATGAAGTGCTGGTGCCACGGTGCGACCTCCGGGAACTGGTGATCGGTCACGATCATGGTTTCGGGCGGGGGCGGCAGGGCGATGTGGCGACGCTGCAGGCGCTGGGGGCGGAACGTGGATTTCCGGTCGACGTCGTGGCGCCCGTCTCGCTCTCGCCTGCCGCGCCAGTGTCGAGTACGGCGATCCGCCGTGCCGTGGCGGGCGGGGATCTGCGGGGTGCCGCGCGCATGCTGGGTCGCCCCTACACCGTGGACGGGGTCGTCGAACGGGGGGCTGCGCGGGGTCGGACCATCGGTTTCCCGACGCTGAACCTGGGGATCGAGTCGCGCAAGTTGCTGCCGCCGGACGGTGTCTATGCCGTGGTCGTCGAGACGCCGGCTGGCCGCTTCGGCGGCATGATGAATCAGGGCCACCGTCCTACCTTTGAGGATGGACAGCGGGTGTTGGAAGTGCACCTCTTCGGATTCGAAGGGGCGCTGTACGACCGGCGGGTCAGCGTCCAGTGGGTCGCGGCCCTCCGTGCCATATGCCGCTTCGATGATGCGGCAGCTCTCCGGCGACAGCTGGAGGACGATCAGCTCAGCGCCCGGACCATGCTGGCCGAGGCGTACCCGGACCTTGAAGCGCCCCTACGGGCGTCCGAGTGACGATGTTCGCAACCATTCGCAATCGCATGATCCTGATCGCCGTGCTGGTCATCGGCTCGATCATCTCGCTCGTCCCGCGCACGGTTACCACGCGCGAGCGCGACGCCAACGGCACGATGCAGGACGTGCAGGTCAAGCGCGTCCCGCTCAAGCGTGGCCTGGACCTCCAGGGGGGGATGCACCTCGGCCTCGAGCTCGACCAGTCGGAGCGGGTCTCCTCCGATGTGAGTCGCGACATCGACCTCGCTCTCACGGTGCTGCGGAAGCGCATCGATGAATTCGGCGTGACCGAGCCGGTCATCCAGAAGGTCGGCGACCAGCGCATCGTTGTCGAGCTCGCCGGCATCAAGGATCCTGCACGCGCCAAGGCGCTCGTGCAGCAGAACGCCTTCCTCGAATTCCGGATGACCGACAAGACCGGCGCCTTCGAGAACGCGCTCCCCGGCATGGACCGCGTCCTGGCGCAGCTCGGCGTCAAGCCCACCGGCGCCCCCGCTGCCGCCAGGGGGATTGACGCGCTCCTCGGGGGCGATTCGGCGAAGGCCGCCGCGGATACCACCGCGAGCTCGGGACCGATCCTTGCCGCGCTCATCCAGTCCAGCGCGAGCATCGGCATGACAACCCCCGGGGCGTATGTGGTGGCCGAAGCGAATTACCTCCGGGTGGACTCCCTGCTCCGGATTCCCGAGGTGCGCCGGATGCTGCCGCGCGGGATCGAGGTGAAGTGGGACATCGGCACCACCGGCGGCATTGATCCGGTCCGCATGCTCTATGCGGTCGAGGAGAAGCCGATCATCACCGGCACGGCCCTCGTGGATGCCGTGGCGCAGATCGACCCCCTCACCAACAAGCCGATCGTCGTCTTCGAACTCGACCGGGCAGGTGGGCGGCGCTTTGGCCAGGAAACCAGCCGCCGGGTGGGCGACTTCATGGCGATCGTGCTCGACGGCAAGGTGCAGGGCGTCCCGCCGGTCATCAACAGTCGCATCGACCGGCGTGGTCAGATCGAGTTGTCGGGGAGGACGGTCCTGGAGGCGCAGGACCTCGCGCTGACCCTCAAGGCCGGCGCACTCCCGTTCACGCTGAAGATCGTCGAGGAACGGCAGGTGGGCGCCTCGCTCGGCGAGGACTCCATCCGGGGGGGCATTGTCGCCGGACTGGTCGGCACCGGCCTGGTGGTGCTGATCATGATTGGCTACTACCGCATGGCCGGTGTGCTGGCCGTCGCCGCGCTGGGGCTCTATCTGCTCTTCACGCTGGCACTGCTCGCCCTGCTCGACGCGACGCTGACGTTGCCCGGACTGGCTGGTCTCGTGCTCTCGATCGGTATCGCGGTCGACGCCAACGTGCTGATCTTCGAGCGAATC
>JBBRGR010000197.1:0-4983 GCA_038223815.1 Gemmatimonadales bacterium | reverse complement strand
GAAGGTCGAAGCCGCGAAGCCTGCGACCAAGCCCACGCCGAGCACGTCGTGAGCGATCTGCTGCGGGAGGCACTCGCGCGGGTGGCCGCCGAGTTTGGTGCTGCTGACCTCGAGTACTCGCTGGAGCGTCCGCGCGATCCGTCGCACGGTGACCTCTCGACCAACCTCGCCATGCAGCTCGCCAAGCGGGAGCGGAGCAACCCGCGTGGGGTGGCTGATCGCGTCGTCGCGGCGCTTGCCCTGCCGGCTTCCGAGGTCCAGGCGGTCGAGATCGCCGGCCCCGGCTTCATCAACTTCCGCCTCGCCGCCGACACCCTCTCGGCCGATCATGCCCGCATCCTCTCGGAAGGTGCTGGCTACGGCCGCTCCACGACGGGCGCTGGGCGCCGGGTGAACGTGGAATTCGTCTCCGCCAACCCGACGGGTCCGCTGCATGTCGGCCATGGCCGCGGTGCCGCGCTCGGTGACGGCATCGGCGCACTCCTCGAGTGGACCGGACACGACGTCACCCGCGAGTTCTACATCAACGACGCCGGCGTGCAGATCGGCCGCCTCGCCGAGTCGCTCTGGGCGCGAGTGCAGCAAGCGGTTGGCCGCGAGGCGAGCATCCCCGAGGGGGGCTATCACGGCGAATACCTCGCCGAGAACGCCGCGACGCTGCTCGAGCGGGAAGGGCGCGCGTTCGCCGATCTCCCTGCTGACGAGGGGATCGCCCGCTCCCGCGCCGCCGCACTGGCCATGCAGCGCGCCGAGCAGGACGACACCCTCGCCACCTTCGGCGTGCGCTTCGATGTGACCGCCTCCGAACAGGCACTCTACGGTGCCGGCGCGGTCGAAGCCGGATTGCAACGCATCGCGGCTGCCGGCCTCTCGTACGAGGAGGACGGCGCCCTCTGGTTCCGCACTTCCTCCTTCGGCGACGAGAAGGACCGCGTCCTCCGGAAGCAGGATGGCTCGTACACCTACTTCGTGCCGGACATTGCCTACCACCTCGACAAGGTCGCCCGCGGCTTCGACGCGGCGATCGACGTCTGGGGCGCCGACCATCACGGCTACATCCCCCGGATGCAGGGCGCGCTGACCGCGCTCGGCGTCCCGTCTGGGTGGTTGAGCGTGGAAGTGGTGCAGCTCGTGAAGGTGGTGCGCGGCGAGGACGAGGTGAAGATGTCGAAGCGCTCAGGGGAGTTCGTCACCCTGCGCGACCTCTACGAGGAAGTCGGCGTCGACGCCGCCCGCTACTGGTTCCTGATGCGGCGCGGCGACTCGCACCTGGTCTTCGACATCGAGCTCGCCAAGGCACGCACCGACGAGAACCCGGTCTTCTACGTGCAGATGGCGCATGCGCGGATGAGCGGCATCCTCCGGAACGCCGGCGTCGCCCCCGAAGTGGTGCAGGGGACGCTCGATGTGTCGATACTCGAGGATGGCGACCGCGAGCTACTCAAGAAGCTCACGGCGTTCCCCGAGGCAGTCATGCGGGCAGCACGGGACGCACAACCGCACCGCGTCACGACCTACCTCGACGAACTGGCCCGCACCACCCACGGCTGGTATCACGGCTGCCGCGTCCTCGGCGAACCCGAGCCGATCATGCAGGCCCGCCTCCTCCTTGCCCGTGCCGCGCGCCAGGTGCTCGCGAACGGCCTCTCGCTTCTCGGGATCTCGGCTCCCGATCGGATGTGATCGGATGACGCTTCTCGTCGTTGGCAGCGTGGCACTCGATTCCGTATTCACCCCATTCGGGGAGACGGCCGATGCCCTCGGTGGCAGTGCGGTCCACTTCGCGGTGGCCGCGTCGCTCCTCCACCCGGTGCGCGTCGTCGGCATCGTCGGCGAGGACTACCCGGTCGCCGAGCTCAAGCGGCTGGCAGCGCGCGGGATCGACTGGTCCGGCGTCGAGCAGGTGCCGGGCGAGTCGTTCCGCTGGAAGGGGAAGTACTCCTACGACCTGCAGAGCCGCGAGACGCTGGAGACTCGTCTCGGCGTCTTCGCCGATTTCCGCCCGAAGCTCCCGACCGGTGCCGAGGCCGCGAAGTTCGTCTTCCTCGGCAACATCGACCCCGAGTTGCAGCTCTCAGTGCTCGATCAGGTGCAGGCACCGAAGCTCGTCGCTTGCGACACGATGAACTACTGGATTCAGTCGAAGCGCGATACGCTGATGCAATTGCTGAAGCGCGTCGACATGCTGATGGTCAACGACTCCGAAGCGCGTGAGCTCTCCGGTGACTGGAACATCCATCGCGCCGGCCGTTGGATCCTCGATCGCGGTCCGAAGCGCGTGGTGATCAAGCAGGGCGAGTTCGGCGCGTTGCTGATCGAGCCAGGTCGCACCTTCCACATCCCCGCCTATCCGCTCGAGGAAGTCTTCGATCCGACTGGGGCCGGTGATGCCTTCGCGGGTGGCTTCATGGGCTATCTCGCACGCGAGGACGCCACTGACACCGACCACCTGCGCCGGGCGATGGTCTACGGCGCGGCGATGGGGTCGTACTCCGTGTCCGGCTTCGACGTGAAGGGCTTCGAGGGCGTGACCCCAGCCGCACTTGAAGAGCGGGTCCGCCATTTCGTTGATTTGACCAACATTCCGCGGGCGGAGCGCATCGGGTGACCACCCCACAGTCGCAGTACGCGGCGTCCGGCGTCGATCTGTCGCAGGCCGAGGTCGCCAAGGCGCGCATCGGCGAGCTGGTGGCCGCCACGCGCACGCGGCTCTCCGTCGGTGCCGTCGGCGCCTTCGGCGGGATGGTGCGCATTCCTGCCGGGATGCGGTCGCCTGTGCTTGTCATGAGCACCGACGGGGTGGGCACCAAGGTGCTGGTCGCGATGCAGGCCGGCCGCTTCGACACCGTCGGCGAGGACCTCGTCAATCACTCGGTGAACGACATCCTCGTGCATGGCGCGCGGCCGATCGCCTTCATGGACTATATCGCCGGGCACCGGCTGCCGGTCGAGATGATTGCCGGTGTGGTCGAGGGGATCGCCCGCGGCTGCCAGGCGCATGGGATGGCACTTGCGGGCGGCGAGACGGCGGCGATGCCAGGCCTCTACGCCGAGAAGACCTTCGACCTTGCCGGCACGATCATCGGCGTCGTGGAAGAAGACCAGGCCATGCACGGCGCGGCCATCGTCCCCGGCGACGTGCTCATCGCCTACGAGTCGAGTGGCCTGCACACCAACGGCTATACCCTTGCGCGCCACATCCTCCTCGACACGATGGGGCTTTCACTTGATGCGATGCTGCCCGGCGACGACGTCACCGTGGGCGATGCACTGCTCGCCGTGCATCGCAGCTATGTCGCCGCGATCATGCCGGCGCTGCCGCAGATCCACGGCCTGGCGCACATCACCGGTGGCGGCATTGCGGGGAACCTGGTGCGCGTCCTCCCTGAAGGGTGCGAAGCGGTCATCGATCCACGGTCGTGGGAGTGGCCGCTCCTCTGCCGTGTGATCGCCGAGGGGGGCAAGGTCGACGTCGCCGAGATGCGGGATGTCTTCAACCTCGGCGTCGGGATGATCGCGGCCGTCCCGGCCGCCGCAGTCGACGCGGTGCGGCAGGCCGCGACCGCCGCGGGCGTGCCGACGTGGGTCTGTGGTGGTGTCCGCGCAGGCCTCACTGGCGTCGTCGTCGCCGACTGAGCGGAATCCTGCCATGACCTCCGACCCCGCCCTCCGTCCTGCCCCAACTCTGGATGATCGCCACTGGATGCGTGTGGCGCTCGCCCTCGCCGAGCGCGGATGGGGGCGGGTGCACCCGAACCCGCTGGTCGGGGCGCTGGTGGTCCAGGGCGATGCCGTCGTCGGGGAAGGGTGGCATGCCGAGTTCGGTGCGGCACATGCGGAAGCACTGGCGCTTGCCGCCGCAGGTGACCAGGCCCGCGGGGCGACGCTCTTCACGACGCTCGAGCCCTGCAATCATCACGGTCAGCAGCCGCCCTGTGTGAACACGATCCTCCAGGCAGGGATTGCACGCGTGGTGATCGCCTCCCTCGATCCGAACCCCGTCGCGTCGGGCGGCTTCGAGCGGCTGCAGACCGCGGGCGTGCACGTCGAGGTCGGGACCGAGGAGGGCGAGGAGCGCTTTCTCAATGCCCGCTTCCATCACCTGCACGGGGACAGCGATCGCCCGTTCGTGGCGATCAAGCTGGCGGTGTCGATGGATGGCTGCATCGCCGATGCGACCGGCTCGGCGCGCTGGCTCTCGGGCACGGCGGCACGCGAGTGGGTGCATTCCCTCCGTGCCGGCTTCGGCGCGGTGGCGGTTGGAGCCCGCACCGCGATCGCCGACGATGCCCGTCTCACTGTGCGGGGCGGGGTCACCCCCCGCGTCCCCCCGGCCCGCGTCCTCTTTGACCAAAGCGGCCGACTGACGGGCGCCGAGGGGATCTTTCACGACGACAGTGGCGTACCGGTCATCGTGGTCATGCGCTCCGAGGTTCCTGCTGAACGGCGTGCGACCGTGCAGGCAACCGGCGCGATCGTGATGCTCGCGGACGGCCTCCGCGAATCGCTCACGGCGCTCCGGATGGTCGGCATCGATGCCCTGGTGGTCGAGGGAGGCGGGCGATTGGCAGGGGCACTGCTCGCCGAGGAGCTGGTGGATCGGATCTACCAGTTGCAGTGCCCACTCTGGCTCGGCGACGGCGTGCGCGCCTGGCAGGGGCTCGGCCAACCGGCGATTGCCACGGCACGGCGCTGGCGCGTTGCACGTTCCTCCATGGTGTCGAGCGAGGGTGATGCCCTCCTCGTGGTGGAGCCCTAGATGTTCACTGGGTTGATCACGGCGGTGGGAACGGTGGCGACGGTGGCCGAGCAGGGCGGCGGCCTCGACCTCGTGATTCGCGTGCCATGGGATGACCTCGTCCTCGGCGAGAGCATCGCCGTCGACGGCGCCTGCCTCACGGTCACCCGCTGCGAGGCTGGGTGGTTCGCCGTGCATGTCGTGGTTACCTCGCTCGACCGCACTGCACTGAGCGACTTCGTGGC
>JBBRGR010000196.1:0-4983 GCA_038223815.1 Gemmatimonadales bacterium | reverse complement strand
CCTCCCACTGGAGCTCGCCATCCACCAGATCCAGCACCAGCCGGCCCGTGATCCCCCAGACGGGGGCGAATGCTTCGGCGACCTGCTCAACCGACCGCTGGTAGACCGGGTTGTTCGGCAGGTACATCTGCAACGCGCGCTGTCCATTGGACAGCGCCCGCACGAGTTCCTCGATCACGCGCACGTCGAGTTCCGACGCCGCCGACGGGTGACTCACCCCGCCGCCTCGAGCAGCGCGGCGACGTGCGACACGTCCTTGTCCCCGCGACCACTCAGGCAGAGCACGACGAGGTCGTCCGGCTGCCACCGCGGCTGCTCCTGCCGGATCCACGCAATGGCATGTGCCGTCTCCAGGGCCGGAATGATCCCCTCCAGCCGGGTGAAGCGCTGGAAGGCGTCGAGCGCATCGGTGTCACCGATGGCGGAGTACTCGACGCGGGTCGAGTCGCGCAGGAAGCTGTGCTCCGGGCCGACCCCCGGATAGTCGAGCCCGGCCGACACGGAATGCGCCGGAGAGACCTGCCCGTCCGCATCCTGCAACAGGTAGGAGAGCGTCCCGTGCAGCACTCCTGGTCGGCCCGCGGACAGGGTCGCGCTGTGATGGCCTGTCGCGATGCCCTCCCCCGCAGCCTCGACGCCGACGAGGCGCACCGACGCATCGCCGAGAAAGCCGGCGAAGATGCCCATCGCATTGGAGCCGCCGCCTACACAGGCCACGACCGTGCTGGGGAGCCGACCGCAGCGCGCCAGCACCTGCGCACGGGATTCCTGCCCGATCACCGACTGGAAGTCGCGCACCATGCGGGGATACGGATCGGGTCCCACCACCGAGCCGATGATGTAATGGGTCGTCGGCACATTGGTGACCCAATCCCGGAGTGCCTCATTGGTCGCGTCCTTCAACGTCCGCGTCCCCGAGGTGACGGGCACGACGGTCGCACCGAGCAGCTGCATGCGGACGACGTTCAGGTTCTGTCGCGCCACGTCTTCCTCGCCCATGTACACGACACACTCGAGCCCGAAGCGCGCGCAGATCGTCGCGGTGGCCACACCATGCTGGCCGGCCCCGGTCTCGGCAATGATGCGTCGCTTCCCCATGCGGCGCGCCAGCAGCGCCTGCCCGATCGTGTTGTTGATCTTGTGCGCGCCGGTGTGGTTGAGGTCCTCGCGCTTGAGCAGGACGCGCACCCCGGCGACCTCGCTGAAGCGTGGCGCCTCCGTCAGCCGGGACGGACGGCCGACGATCTCCTCAAGCAGGAGCTGATACTCAGCCCAGAACGCCGGGTCGTGGCGGACGCCATCATACAGGGCAGTGAGATCGTCGAGGGCGGCAACCAGCGTCTCGGGGACGTAGCGTCCGCCGTAGGGTCCAAAGCGTCCATCGACCGACGTCTCAGGCGGCAGGGTGAGCGTCACGCGCGATCTCCAGAAAACGGATCAGCCGGTCGGGGTTCTTGATCCCCGGCGATAGTTCAACCCCAGAACTTACATCCACGACGTCCGGGCCGACGATTCGGATGGCCGCCCCGAGTCGTGCGGGGGTCAGCCCCCCAGCCCGCGCCATCCGGACCCCCGATGGGGTAACCATCCGGGTGGCACGGGCGCGCTCCAGGTCGATCGGGTGACCGCGGCCCCCAGCGACTCGCTGATCGTCCGGACCTGCCGGCTCCAGCAGCACCACGTCCGCCTCCTCGACCGCCCCCACGAGAAGGATCGGTTCGGGCGACGGCACCCGAAGCAGCCGCCATACCTCCAGGCCGGCACAGCGGAGGCGAGCCGCATCGGCTGCCGTGGAGGGACCGTGCAGTTGCACTCCGCCGAGGCGGAGACGCGCGGCCATCGCGAGGATCTCCGCCACCGATTGAGGGCCGAACACGCCAACGACCGGCACGCCGCCTGCCGCGGCCACAATCTCGGCGGCCTGCGCCTCGCTCCGGCGTCGTGGGCCGCCGGCGAAAATTACCCCGAGGCGCCATGCCCCATGGGAGGCGGCGAGCGCCGCATCCTCCGGCCGGGTGAGTCCGCAGATCTTGACGTCAACGGCCACGCCGAGTGACCTCCGAGAGCGCCCGCGCCGCATCGGACGGTGCACCGTGCGCCGCGAGCGCCCCGCCGATCAGGACCGCATCCGCCCCCGCCACGGCCGCAGCCTCCACATCGGCAACCGTCGCCATCCCGCTTTCCGCGACGGCGAGACGGTCCGACGGAATACGGGCAAGCATGGCCCAGGCTGCCTCGCGATGGATGGAGAAATCGTCCAGATCGCGCGCGTTGACCCCGATGACCTGTGCGCCGGCGGCCATGGCACGCTCAACCTCCGCCACGGTATGCGCTTCGACCAGCACCGCGAGCCGGAGATCCGCCGCCGCCTGATGGAGCCGGGCGAGCTCGGCGTCCGACAAGACCCGGGCGATGAGCAGGACCGCGGCAGCGCCGGCGATGCGCGCCTCGAGCAGTTGGACCTCATCCAGAATGAAATCCTTCCGCAGCACCGGAATCTGCACTGCGCCCGTCACGGCCTCGAGATCTGCCAAGGAGCCACCGAAAAAGGGACCGTCCGTCAGTACCGAGATCGCCGCGGCTCCCCCGGCCTGATAGGCCGTCGCCAGCGCGGCGGGATCAAGCCTCATGTTGATTGCCCCTGCCGACGGGGAGCGCCGCTTCACCTCCGCGATCAGTGCCACGGTCGGCCGACGCAGCGCGTCCAGGAACGACGGCGACTCCGGGCATCCCGCTGCGGCCCGCTCGAGCGCTGGGCGGCGGCGTTGGAGCTCGGGGAGCGTGGCACGGGTCGCGGCGATGATCTGGTCAAGGACTGGCATCTTGCTCTTCGGGGTCCCTTCGGGTAACATTGCTTCGGGTTCTCTTCGCCACATCGCACGGGAGGCCATCGTGCCGCTCACCAGAAAGCAACGCGAGATCCTCGATTATCTCACCGCGTCCATCGGCGAGCAGGGCTTTGCTCCCTCGTTCGAGGAGATCGCCGAGCGCTTCGGCTATCAATCGCTGGCCACCGTGCACGAACACCTCACCAACCTCGAGCGGAAGGGCTACATCCGCCGGAACTACAACGAGAGCCGCGCGATCGAGGTGCTTCCCCCACGCGGCTCCTCCGGCGCCACCGAGATCCCGCTTCTCGGCAGCGTCGCGGCCGGCTACCCGATCGAATCGCTGATGAGCGGCGAGGTCGTTCCGGTCCCCGATGGCATGCTGCCCCGACGCGGCCCGAACTACGCACTCCGGGTCCGCGGGCACTCCATGATCGACGAGCAGATTCGGGATGGCGATCTGGTCGTCGTCAATGGCCGCGAAAGCGCCGACAACGGCGAGATGGTAATCGCCCTCGTGCACGGCGCGGAAGCGACCGTCAAGCGCTTCTACCGCGAACCGGGCGGTTGGATCCGACTCCAGCCCTCGAATGAAGCGATGCAGCCGCTGCGCTATCAGGAAGACGACGTCCTCATTCAAGGCATTGTCGTCGGGGTCATCCGGAAATTCTAGCGGGTGGCGGTCCGGAGCGCGTCAAGTCGCTCGGCCGCGCGCCCGTCATCCAATGACGCGCGGGCGGACTCAGCGGCCTGGGACAGTGTGGCGACCCTGCCACTCACGTAGATCGCGGCGGCGGCGTTGAGCAGGACCGCCGCTTCCACGGCGGCGGGGGTCGGCTCGCCCGCGAACAACCGCTCCAGAGTTGCCGCGTTCTCCTCGGGCGCTCCGCCTTCGAGCCCATCCAACGCAGCCACATCCAGGCCAAGCGTCGCCGGGTCCAGACGCCACTCGCGCACCGCCCCCTCGCGGACCTCCCAGACCGCAGTCTCCCCCATCGGGGCGATTTCGTCCATGCCGATTGCCGCATGCACCACCAGCGCGTGCACAGCCCCCAGCCGCGCCAGGGCACCGGCCATCCGTGGCGCGCGTTCCGCATCGGCGACCCCAACCACCTGGCGCCCTGCCAGCGCCGGATTGGCGAGCGGCCCGACGAGGTTCATGACGGTCGGCACACCCAGCTCGCGTCGGACCGGGGCGACATGGCGCATGGCGGGATGGTAGGTCGGCGCGTAGAGGAAGACGATCCCGGTGGTGGCCAGTACTTCGGCGGCGCGTTCCGGTGGGAGTTCGATCTGGACGCCGAGGGCCTCCAGGACGTCGGCGGAGCCGGAGCGCGATGTGAAGGAGCGGTTGCCATGCTTGGCGATCGGGACGCCGGCCCCCGCCGCGACGAACGCGGCCGCGGTCGAGAGGTTGAGGGTCCCCACCTTGCCCCCGCCGGTCCCGCAGGTATCGACCAAGCGATCCGGCGTGGGGTGCTGCACGCGCCGCATGGCGCCGCGCAGCGCCCGGACGGCCCCGGCGATTTCGTCCGGACTCTCGCCGCGGGTCCGCAGCGCGAGCAGCACCGCCCCAATCGATGCCGGGCCAGCGGCACCGGCCATGATCTCCTCGAAGGCCCGCATCGCGGCCTCCTCGCCCAGCCCCTGGCCCGCCGCGAGGAGGCTCAAGGCGTGGCGCACGGCCGGGGCGGCGGAAGCAGGCGTCTGGGTCGGCATGATCGGGACGCCAAGCGTATCCGACAAGCTGCCGTTTTGTCAATATTCACAACGCTTTACGCCGCTTGCCGGGCACCCGGTCGCTGGCTAGCTTTCGGGGCTCAATGGAGCACGCTCTTCTCCTCGCACTCGAGTACGATGGGTCCGCCTTTTCGGGGTGGCAGCGCCAGCCTGAGCGCCGAACGGTGCAACAGGTCGTCGAGGAGGCACTTGGACGGCTGGCAGGCTCCCCCCGGACGGCGATCGCGGCCGGCCGAACCGACGCGGGAGTGCACGCGCTCGGCATGCCGGTGTCCACGGTGATGCCGGCGCAGTGGACCGCCGCCGACCTGCTCCGCGCGATGAATGCCGTCCTTCCGCGCGATGTGGCGGTGACCGAGATCCGCCGGATCACCGGAGCCCACGACGCCCGTCGCGGTGCCGAGGGTCGGCGGTA
>JBBRGR010000195.1:0-4987 GCA_038223815.1 Gemmatimonadales bacterium | reverse complement strand
GGGGTTCCCTCCCTCGAACCCCACCAGCTGCGCCATCGCGACGTAGATCCCATGCTCGCCGGCGATGTCCCGGGCGAGCCGCTCCCAGCGCCCCATCGAGCCCGGGAGGCCAGGATGCACCGGGTCTGGTGTCAGGCCGCGCGCCGGACTCGCCGCCACCACGGCGAGGAACTGCGCGCCATCGACGGCGGCGATGGTCGGTGCGAGTGCATGCCAGGCATCCTCGCAGACCAGCATCGCGGCACGTCCGAACCGGGTGTCAAAGGCCTCCACGTCGCGACCGGCATCGATGAAGCGCTCTTCGTCGAAGACACCGTACGTCGGCAGGAAGACTTTCCGGTGGACGTGCCGAATGCCGGCATCGTCGCCGCCCAGCGCCACCCAGATCGCCGAGTTGTGCAGTCGATCCGCGCCCCGCTCGTAGAAACCCAGGCAGAGCTCGAGGGGCGGCGCGCCGCTTCGGGCGTGGCGAACCGCGAGTTCCTCGAAGACCGCCGGCGCCGTCATCGCGTGCTCGTGCACGCCCCCTTCGAGGAAGTAGCCGGTGAGAATCGTTTCGGGGAGGACCACCACCGACGGCGGCTCGGGGGAGCTCGCCAGCGTGCGCAACAGCGCCTCGATCCGGTCGAGGTTCGGGCCGGGGGCACCCTTTGCGGGGCGGAACTGCGCCAGGGCCACGGTGATGGCGGACATTCCCCAAATCTAGCGGGTCCCCCCGTCCGATGACTCCGGGGAGCGAGGTATATTCGACCGTGCACCCCGTTCCCGATCCCGGAGCCCCCGATGTCCCTGCACGATGCGATCAGCGGCGCCCCGAACGGCGCCCTTCCCCTCCCGTGGCTCGCCACTGCCGGCCAACCCACGGCGGCCCAGTTCGCGGCGGCACGTGACGCCGGGGTGACCACGGTGATCGACCTCCGGGATCCGATGGAGCCCCGGCCGATCGACGAGGCCGCCACCCTCGCCGAGCTCGGCATGACCTACATCAACGTGCCGGTCGTCTCGGGTGCCCTGACCGACCCGATGATGGAACGGGTCCTGACCGCCCTGCGCGAGCATGCGGACCAGCCGACGATCCTCCACTGTGCCAGCGCGAATCGGGTGGGCGGGGCGCTGATCCCCTACTTCATCCTCGATCAGGGGATGGAAGAGCAGGCGGCCGTGGACGCGGCGATGGCCGTCGGCCTTCGGAGCGCGGAGCTGATGGAGTGGGGGCTGGACTACGCCCGACGACACGCCTGAACCCGGTCGCCCCCGCACGCGGTGTGACACAAAAACCTCGGGTCGCCATGGGCTTCCCGAGGTTTCGTGTCGTGGTGCCCCAGGCGTGCGTCAGGGCCGGCGCGACCGACCGGATGATGCCGGCGGCGAAGGAGGCGGCGACGATGGTGGCGGCGCCGAGCGGGTTGCCGGCTCGCTTCGCGAGGGCGGCGCCGAGCGTTCCGTGCGTGTGGGCTCAGCGCGACGCGGTTCACTCCGCTGTGGCTCAGCGCGCACCGGCTCTGAACGCCGCGTTTCACTCCGCTGCGGCTCTGCCCGCGTGGGCGGCTCACGGTACACCGGTTGGCTCCGGCTCGGCTCGGCACGCTGCGCCTCACCCCGTGCCGGCTGCGTCGGCGTGCGGTCCGTCGGCCGTGCCCGGAAGGGCTCACGGAAGACCGGCTGCGGCACGACCTCGCGGCGACTCGGGGTGGCAACCCCCGGCTCCACGACCGGGCGCGCCTCCGCGCCACGATCCATCTGCGGCTGCACGCGCGGGGCGCGGGTTGCCTCCAACTCACCGCTTGGGCGGCGCGCGCGACCACTGCTGGTGCCACCGCTTGAGGTGGCCGGGGTGGACCCTGACGTGCCTCCAGTGGAACGGCTCGGCGGAGTGGAGGTCGGCGGAGCGCTGCGCTCTGTACGCTGCGGTTCGGCCGGCCGCGCACGCGTCGGCTCCTCGCTGCGAGGCCGAGCCCGGCCATCGTTCGGGACACGCCCCGTCTCGGGCCGCGGATCAGGGCGCATCACCCGACCCAGATCGGGCGCGAGCGAGGCCGGCGCGATGATCCCGCGCGGGCGAGCGCGATAGCCATACGCGCTGTTCGGAATCTGCGGCCGCGGCACATTGATCACCGTGATTGGCCGATACTGGCCGGCGAAGCGCCAATCCCACGGATCGTACCACCCACCGAAGCCAAAGCCATTGCCAAAGCCATTCCCGAAGCCATTCCCGAAGCCATTCCCGAAGCCATTGCCGAACCGGTTCCCAAACCAGGGATCCCAGGGATCGTACCAGCCACCGCCGAACCCGACCCGGATATTCACACCCGGCTGGACCATGCCGTAGCCACACGCGAGGCACGACCAGTAGGGGTCAAAGAAGGGGTCACGGATGCCGTAATTCCACGGCGCGGCGATCCCTGCCCCGCCCGAGATGTACGCGTCAGCGTGCACACGATAGCCGAGGACATCGTAGGTGAAGCGCCCGCTGCCGACCATTGCCTTGACCAACTGGGTGAGTTCGGGCTCGGCGTCGGCGTCCCACGCCGAGAGACGCAGGGCGCTGTAGTCCCAGTGATCCCCGGTCGCGAAGCGCCGAAAATCCATCGGATCGCGCGAGATGGCGGCATAGAGGAGGCCGTTGCCGCTGCGGTCGTCGGCCAGAAAGGTCTCCCGCTCACCCCGGCCACGGAGCTCGTACTTTCTGCCGCCACGCACGAAGGGATCGAGGTCAGGGTCGATCGGGAAGAGCACCCGCACCCGACCATCCCCATCGACCTTGAAGACGACCAGGTAGCCATCCTCCGCAGCCTGGACTTGCACGCGGACGCGATCACCCGGTCGATAATCCCCGCCCCCATTGATGGTCAGGCGGAGGTCGGCGGAGGACGAGGAAATGGGGGACGGCAACGCCACGATGTCGGCTGGGAGGGCGCCAACCGAAGGGGCGAAGGAGAGCGCGGCAAGTAAGGCGAGCATGGGAACCTCCAGGCGTACGACAGTGCGATCGAGCTGGACCCCGCTACCTATATCCAGATCTGTGCCACCGCCAACGCATTGTGGCACAAGCACTTGCCGGTTGCCCACTCGCTGAGGTGTCCTCTCTGGAGGACAGTTCGGTCAGCTGAGGCCGTCTGCTAGGGGAGCGACGTTTCTCGACCGCCATCCCAGCGATGCCAGTACATCCGGAGTTCGGTGATCAGCGTGCCGTCCGTTTCGGCGAAGAGGGCGCCTCGGGCATCCACCCACTGACCCGTCTTCCGCCGACGGAAGCGGAGGGTAAACTCGGCGGAGAACCACGGCCCGGCGGCGAAAATTTCCCCGGTCTGGAAGGTGGTCTCGGACTGGGCATAGGGGATGTCGCTCATCCACCGCCGGATTTCGCTGACCCCCCGAAGGGGCGGGGAGAATGGCGTCTCGCGGAAGACGGCCTCATCGCTGAAGACGGCCATGAGGTCGTCCACCCGCCCCTTGGACCAACCCTTGGCGAGGGCGTCGGCGAGGGCGCGACCCAGAGCATGCGTCCCGGCGGGATCGGGGGAAGTGGAATCGGCCATGCCCCTAAACTACATCACTGGGAGCGAAGTAGATTTCTGCAACTCACCATCACGAGAGGCCCCGTGGACCCGATGGATCGCAGCGCAGTGGTTGCCGCCTTGGAAGCAAACCTGCGGCATGTCGAGCGGGTGGCGGCGCGGCTGGATGCGACCCGCGCGAGCACGCGTCCCGCGCCCAACCGCTGGTCGCCGCTCGAGACGCTGGAACACCTGGTCGTGGTGGAACGTGGGGTGCACCGCGCCATCACGTTGGCCAGTGGGAAGGAGCCTGAGACCCTCCGCACGCGGGCGATGGACGCGGTCGTCGCGGGGGCCGGCACCGTGCGGCAGCCCCTCGAGGCACCTGACATGGTCGCACCGACCGGCCGCTTCGGTTCGTTGTACGACACGCTGCACCTCTTCCGCGAGCGGCGGACCACGACGCTCGATTTGGCGCGCACCCTCGACGTGGCCTGGGACGCCCACCACGCGAGTCACCCGTTGCTCGGTCCGCTCGACATCGGCCAGTGGCTCCTTCTGGCCGCAACCCACGCGGAGCGGCACATCCCCCAGCTCGACGGCTAGCGGGGCGAAGCCCCTCCATCAGTGCGGGCGGAATCACGCGCCACCCAGGTCTCGAAGAACCCCGTGCCGGAATCCTCCACCGGCTCACCCGCCGCCTTCCCCCGAAGCGTCCACGCGCCCCGCATCTGCAGAAAGGCGCGGCCCCCGCCGGTCGCCGGGCGGGTCGCATGCACGTCCAGCACCCTGACCCGGAGCTCAAGGGTATCGGCGCGCCGGATCGCCAGCACTCGAAGCGAGTCGGGCGCCGCGACACCGGGCATCCCTGGCACCGGCCGGGCCCCGAAGCGAAGCACCGCACCGAAACGGTAGACCTGCTGCACACCGAGGGAGTCGAGGAGGGCAAGAAAGTAGGGGGCACTCCCGTTGGCAGGCGAATCGCCGTGCCGCACCCCGCCATAGAGCAGCGCATGCCTCGCCCCGTGCCCGGTACCCCACTCCCAGGTGACCTCCCGCCAACTCCCCCAATTGTGATCGTGATAGGCCTGCACCCCGGTGATGGTGCGACATCCCTGCGCCGTGCAGAGCTCCCCGTCGGCTCGCCCGGTCACGGCGGGCACCACGTAGCCGGAGCGCAGCGCCCCGCTCTGCAACTCGACGGGCGGGAAGTACCGTCGCGGATCGGCTCGCAGGGAGAATCGGAAGCGGAGCGGCCCGGCCGCGCCCTCGACCTGATAGCGACCGTCGCGCTGGACGACCGTGTTGCGGCCGAGGGTGATGTCGGCGCGCGTGGTGTCGAACCGCACGGCGTCCGCACGCACCAGGTCGGTGAACGCCTCGTGCTGCCCATCCGGCCGTCGGCGGGTCACCAGGAGCTGCCCTCCAAACCGTGCACGGGCGACGTCCCCGCCGAGCAGAAAGGTCACATACCACCACTCATCGTCGCT
>JBBRGR010000194.1:0-4991 GCA_038223815.1 Gemmatimonadales bacterium | reverse complement strand
CCGGGCTTGGCGATGCCTGCCTTCTCCCCCGCGATCGCCTCGAGCGTGTCGCCGAGGATCGAGACGAGCCCATGGACAGGGCCCGGAAGCTGGAGGTCGGCCATCGCCGCGGTCAGGGAGCGCATCCCGTCAGGATTGTGCGCCACATCGAAGAGCCACTTCCCGCGCCGGTCCAGCCGCCCCGGTACCCGCGTCCGCGAGAACGCCTCGGCCGTTGCCCCGGCCGAGACCCGAAAGGCCGGTGGGAGCACCGCCAGCGCCGCCGCCGCCACCGCGGCGTTGCGACGCTGGTGTGGCCCCAGGAGCCCCAATGGACCCTCCCAGCGCGCCTCAGGAGGCACGATGACCACGGGCAGGGTGGCGGCACCGTCGGCGCGCTGGACGGCCGCCGTCCCGGCCGCAACCAGCATGGCAGCGATCACGGGGTCGGGATCGCCCACCACGAAGGGGACCCCCGGCTTGGCGATCCCTGCTTTCTCCCCAGCGATCGCCTCGAGGGTGTCGCCGAGGTACTTCTGGTGATCCAGCGCAATGTGGGTCACCACGCTGACCAGCGGGGTGATGACGTTGGTGCTGTCGAGCCGCCCGCCGAGGCCGACCTCGACCACCGCGATCTCGACCCCCCGCGCCGCGAAGTCGGCGAAAGCGATCGCCGTCGTCGCCTCGAAGAAGGTCGCGCCCGAGTCGACAATCGTCGGCTGCAGATGCGCCGTCCAGGCCGCCACCGCCGCCTCACTGATCGGCATGCCACCCACGCGGATGCGCTCGCGGAAGGAGATCAGGTGCGGTGAGGTGTAGAGCCCGACCCGGAAACCGGCCGCGCCGAGTGCCTCGGCGATAAGCGACGCGGTGCTGCCCTTCCCGTTCGTTCCGGCCACATGGATCGTCGCGTACTGCTGCTGTGGATTGCCGAGTGCGTCGAGCAGGGCCCGCGTTGTGTCGAGCCCGAACTTGATCTGCGTGGTGCGCGGGAAGAGGAAGTCGAGTGCCTCCTGGTAGTTCATCGTCACGACGTCAGACCCCATCGCAACGCGCCCCGCTCCACATCAGGAGCGGGGCGCGACAGCCGAGCGTTGACGCCGAGACTCAGGCGGCCGTGCCCCGGAGCCGGTGCCCCTGCATGTGGCGGAGGAGACGTGCGGTGGTCTCGCGCAATGACGCGCGCGGCACCACATCGTCGATCTGCCCCTTCTCGAGGAGGAACTCCGCTGTCTGGAAGCCTTCCGGCAGATCCTGCCCGATGGTCTGCTTGATGACGCGCTGCCCGGCAAAGCCGATGACGGCCGCGGGCTCGGCGATGATGACATCGCCCTGCATCGCGAACGAGGCGGAGACTCCGCCAGTCGTGGGGTCGGTGAGAATGGAGAGATAGGGTACGCTGGCCAGCTTCAGCTGCGCGATCGCGGCCGAGGTCTTGGCCATCTGCATCAGCGAGAGCGCCCCTTCCTGCATCCGCGCACCCCCCGAGGTGCAGACGATGACCATCGGGATCTTCTTTTCGGCGGAGCGCCGCGCGAGACGCGCGATCTTCTCGCCCACGACCGAGCCCATTGAGCCACCCATGAAGCGGAAGTTCATCACGCCGAGATGGAGGGGATGCCCCTCGAGCTTGGCGAGCCCGGTGTAGATGGCGTCGGAGGCGCCGCCCTTCTGGCGCGCCGCGACAAGCCGGTCGGCGTAGTGTTCGAAGGAGAGGGGATCGACCGACTTCAGGTCGCCGTTGAGTTCCTTCCACGTCCCCTCATCGGTCAGCAGCTCAATGTATTCCTCGGCCAGGAAGCGCTTGTGTGTCCCGCACTCGGGACAGACGTTCAGCGACTTCTCGAACTTCTCGCGAATATCAATGTGACCACAGGACTCGCACTTCTCCCAGGCATCCGCCGGGATTTCCAAGCGTTCCCGGGTAGCAGTCCTGGTCTTGCGCTCCTTCTTGAACCACGCCATGACGGTCATACGACCTCGCGTAGGGCCAGCCTCGGGGAGGACCAGCGGAAGACTTCAACGTGCGTCAAGAAGTGACTTCGCGCAAGACCTTGACACGCAAGTGATTGTCAGACATCGACATAGCCTGATGCTCGCGCCTCCGCCCCGGCCCGAAATGCCATTCCCAGCCCCAGAAAGAGGGCCGTGAGGAAGGATCCACCGTACGAAAAGAAGGGCAGTGGGATTCCGGTGATCGGCATCAGCGAGATGGTCATTCCGACATTTTCGAAGAGATGCGTCAGGATCAACCCGATCAGCCCGAAGACCACAAGGGACGCATAAGGATCCGACGCCAGCCGGGCGATCCGGACCAGCTTCAGGAAGAGCGCGAGAAAAAGTCCGAGGGCGACCACCACACCAAGGAAGCCGAATTCTTCGCCCACGACGGCAAAGACGAAGTCGGTCCAGTGCTCCGGTATCCCCCCAGTGCGTTTGAGGGGTCCGTCGGTGAAGCCGTTGCCAAACCACCCGCCGGAGCCGATCGCGATCTTGCTCTGGATCGCCTGATACCCGCCCGTGATCCGGTATGCCTCCGGGTTGAGAAACGAGAGAATCCGCATCCGCTGGAAGTCGCCGAGTCGCGCCCACACCACGAAGGCCAGGACCCCCATCACGGAATTGGCGACGAAGACGCTGATTGCTTCGACGATGAATGGCCGAATCAGCAGCAGCGCTCCGAAGATGGCCACCATCCAGATGCTCCAGAGTGTGGTGTTCCAGGCGAGGAGCAGCGAGATGACCGGGGAGGCCAGAAGAAAGAGGAGCGACGGCGCGATGCCGGCCCAGAAGAGCATCACGAAGAGGATGCCGGCGAAGACCATCGCGCTGCCGAGGTCGGGCTGCTTGAGGACCAACAGGGCCGGGAGCAGCGCGATGCTGATGGGCGGGACGAGGCCGCGCAGCGTGGTGGGGGGCTCACGGCGGGCGGACAGCCAGCGGGCCAGCATCAGGATGGTCGCGAGTTTGGCGAGCTCGACCGGCTGGCCGATGCGCCTTCCGGCGATGGTCAACCAGCTACTGGTGCTGGCCGCCGAGCCTTCCCCGCCGGAGCCGAGGCCGATGATGGTGAGCAGGAGGAGGAAGAGGGCGAAGCCGTAGATCCACGGGGCAGCCCACTCGAGCAACCGGAACGAGACCCGATAGGTCATCGCGGCCGCGACGGTCCCGACACCGAGCCAGAGCAGCTGCCGAGTCCAGACACCCGACGCCTTGATCGGCATGTCGGTCTGCTCGGCGGAATAGAGGATGAGCACGCCGAAGAGCGCGAGCGCCACGACGAGGACGAGCAGGACTCGATCGACGCCGCGCATCAGCGGTTGGTCCCGATGCGACCGCTGTCGCGGGGGGCGGGAAGCGGCGCCGGTCGCAGCGAATCTCCGGCACCCACCGTCAGATCCTCGGTCACGCGCACGCGCGCCGCACCCACGGGTTGCCCGAGGAACTTGCCGATCGCCTGCACGACATAGGGTGCGACGGTTGAGCCATGCAGCCCCTCCTCCACCACGAGCCCCACCACGATCTTCGGCGCGTCCGCCGGTGCATAGCCGATGAACCAGGCGAGATCCTTCTGGGGCGGGAACTGCCCGGTGCCGGTCTTCCCGGCCACCTTCAGCTCCCGACCACCAGAGGCGGCTGCGGTACCGAGATTGACGACATCGGCCATGGCCTCCCGCAGGCCGTGCAGTTGCGTGGGGGTCAGGCCGAGCGGATGCTCCTTCGCATCCGCCCGTCGACGCACCAGAAATGGGGCGCGACGCACGCCGTCCGTCGCCAGGGCGGCGTAGAACGCCGTCATCCCCACCAACGTCTGCACATTGCGCCCTTGCCCGATCGCGAGGTTCAGCAGCTCGCCGCGCGACCACGAGCTGCCACCTTGCGACCGGATGTAGCTCCGGGTGGAGGGAAAGCCCGAGGCCTTTTCCCGCTCCAGATCCACGCCACTGCGGGCAGCGAAGCCCATCGCCGCGCCATCAGCAAACATCGCCTCCTGATCGAGCATGAGGCCGAGCTGATAGAAGTACACATCGCAGGAGGTGGCGATCGCCCCGCTCAGGGTGAGGGAGCCGTGGCCCCCGTCGCGCTTCCAGCAGCGGAAGACCCGGCTGCCAAACTGGTAGCCGCCGGTGCACGGCGTCCGCATCCGGGTGTCCATGGTGACGAGCCCGCGCCGCACTCCCATGGCCGCGGTCGCCAACTTCCACGGCGACGCGGGGGGATAGGTGGCCTGGATCACGCGATCGAAGAGCGGCCGATTTGGATCGGTGTTCAGTCGTGAAAAGGTCGGCACATCGATGCCGCCCACGAAGGCGTTGGGATCGTAGGACGGGTAGGAGACGTAGGCGAGGATCTCGCCCGCGGGGGTCATGGCGACGAGGGCGCCGTTCTTGTCCGGCATGGCGGCGCGCCACATCGAATCGACGAAACGCTGCAGCGGCAGATCAATCGTGGTGCGCACGCTCGCGCCCGCCGTGGGAGGAATCGAGCCGCTCACGCCACGGTCGCGGATCGCCTGCCCCTTGCGGGTGACCTCGACGTAGCGGACCCCCTGCCGCCCTCGCAGCAGCGAATCGTACTCGACCTCCAGGCCGTTCTTGCCGACGATCTCGCCCTGCCGGGCCCCGGGGAAACGCCCGGCATCGAGTTCGCGCTCACTCACTTCACTGACATACCCGACCAGGTGCGCGACCGCCGAGCTGTCGGGATACCGTCGCGACGGTTCGGCCTGGATCACCAGTCCTGGAATGGCTGCGCGATGTTCCTCGAGGATCGAGACGAGCCGGAACTCCCCCGAGGCGAACACCAGCACGGGGCCGTACTTCTCGGCACGCCACCGTTGCACCACCCGCTCGACATTGACTGAATCGGCCGGGACGAAGTCATCGAGGCGAGCGAGCGTGGCCCGGAGCGAGTCCTCGTTCGACGCCAGCAGGCGGATGGAATAGCCGGGAACATTCTCGGCGATCAGCAGCCCGTTGCGATCGAAAATCTCGCCGCGTGGTGCGGGGAGC
>JBBRGR010000193.1:0-4997 GCA_038223815.1 Gemmatimonadales bacterium | reverse complement strand
GACCGCTTCCATGACGCCCGACTTGAGTGCCTGGATACCATCCCCGGATTCGGGAACGAGCGCGAGGATGGAACTGTCGACCATTCGGGTGACGTCCATTTCGGACTGCCCGACCCCGACGGTCTCGACCAGGATGCGGTCGAAGCCCGCGGCATCCAGGACATCGCAGACTTCCCGCGTGGCCGTGGCGAGACCGCCGAGCGACCCACGGGTGGCCATCGAGCGGATGAAGACGCCGGGGTCGAGCGCCACCGATTCCATCCGGATCCGGTCCCCGAGCAGCGCCCCGCCGGTGAACGGCGAGGTGGGATCGACGGCAACCACCGCCACGCGCAATCCCTGGGCGCGGTAGGCCTGCGTCAATTGCTCGGTGAGGGTGGACTTGCCCGCGCCGGGCGGGCCGGTCAGGCCGATGCGCCGCGCGCGGCCGAGATGGGGGTGCAGGGTGGCGAGGAGCCGTTCGAAGCCGGACCGGGCGTTCTCCACGACCGAGACGGCGCGCGCCACCGCCGCCGTGTTCCCGCCGAGCACCTGGTCCGCCAGCGTCGCCTCAATCATGCCTGTAACCTAGCACCGCCACAGGGATTCGGGCACCTCGGGACCCTCGCCACGGCACCCCGTTCAGAGCAGAATCGCGGTGGCCAGCCCGAGCAGCAAACCGAAGCCGCAGACGTCGGTAAACGTGGTCACGAAGATCGAGGACGCGATCGCGGGATCGACGCCGAGCCGTTCGAGAAAGACCGGGATGAACGAGCCCGCAGTGCCCGCCACGAGCAGGTTGCCCGTCATCGCCAGGAAGACGACCAGCCCGAACTTCCAGGACTCGCCAAGCAGGACCGCCACGCCCCCGATCACAATCCCGATCGCGAGGCCATTGATGACCCCAACCAGTGCCTCCTTCGCAATGATCGACCGCATCCGGGATGCGGGCACCAATCCGAGCGAAATCCTGCGGACCGATACCGCGAGGGCCTGGGTGCCCGTGTTGCCACCCATCCCGGCAATGATCGGCATCCAGACGGCCAGGGCGGGCAACGCGCCGATGGAATCCTGAAAGAGCCGCACCACGGCCGCGGCGAGGAAGGCCGTGACAAGGTTCACGTACAACCAGGGCAGCCGGCTGCGGACGGCCGAGGACCAGCCAGCGCCGAGTTCTTCGTCCGGCGAGACACCGCCGAAGCGGAGGAGGTCCTCCGTCGCCTCGGCTTCGGCCACATCAATCACGTCGTCGTAGGTGATGCGGCCGAGGAGTCGCCCCAGCTCATCCACCACGGGGATCGACGGGAGATTGTAGCGTCCCATGATCCGGGCCACTTCCTCCTGGTCCACATCCGTCGAGACGCGGGCCACCGCAGGCTCCATCCCGTCGCGCACCAGGCGCTCCGGGGCACTCAGGACGAGCTGCTTGAAGGTCAGCAGGCCGACCAGGCGCCGCTCCGCATCCACGACGTACACTTCCATGACATCGTCCACATCCTCGGCCTGTCGGCGCACCGCTTCGAGAGCCAGCCCGACCGTGTCGACGTCGGTCACGATGACGACCGATGTCGTCATCAGGCCACCGGCGGTCTCGTCATCGTAGCGCAGGAGCCGATCGACGCCGGAACGATCCTCCACCTCCGCGAGGATCCGCTCCTGTTCCTCCGGCTCCATTTCGCCGAGCAGGTCCGCCGCGTCGTCGTCCTCCAACTCCTCGACGATCTCGGCGGCGTGCTCGGGATCGAGCGCCGCGACCAGTTCCTCGGGGTGGTCGTCGGAGGGCATTTCGATCAAAGCCTGCGACGAGAGTTCCGGCGGGAGAATGCGCACGACCGCCAGTCGCTCATCCTCATCCAGCGCGGAGAGCACGTCGGCGAGGTCCGCGGGTTCGATCTCCCACGCGCGCTTGAGGAAGGCCTCCGTGCGGCCTTCGCGCGCGAGGGCGACCATCTCTGCCAGACGGGTCGCGGACGTCATGCTCATGTGGGCCGCCGCTCGAGCTGGACCGGGTGTCCCCCTGACCGGCGCACCAGCAGGCGCTCCGTTCGGGTCGGCGAGGCCTGGAGAATGTCGACCTCCAGGCCGGCGAGGACGAAACGGTCGCCCGCGACCGGAATCCGCCCGGCGAGCTCGGCGAGCAGGCCTCCGAACGAGGCTGCCTCCCCGACGGGCAAGGGGCTTCCGAAGTGCTCGGCTACCTGCCCCGGAGGCTCCGAGCCGTCGAGCTCGAGGAGCGTGCCGTGTGCTCGGCGCATCGGCGCGGCGGGATCATCTTCATCGGCGATCTCGCCGACCAGTCCCTCCAGCAGATCCTCGAGGGTGACGATGCCCGCCGTGCCTCCGAACTCGTCGAGCACGACGGCGAAGTGCCGTCGCTCCCGCTGCATGTCGAGCAGCAGGTCTCCCGCGAGCCGGGATTCCGGAGCAAACGACACGGGGCGCACCGGCACCCGGTCGCCGTCGGTCAGCTTGAACAGGTCGAAGGCATGAACGATCCCGACGATGTCATCGAGCGTGTCGCGCATGACCGGGAGCCGGGTATATCCGCTCTCCGCGAAGGTGCGCATGACGTCTTCGGGATCATCGTCCACCGCCACGGCCACCACGTCCGTGCGCGGCGTCATGACGACACGCACGGGGCGCTGCGCAAAAGACATCACGCCGCCGACCATGACCAGCTCGTCATCGTCGAGGCCACTGGCCACCCCCTCGCGCGCGAGCGCCCGGACATCATCCGCGATGTCCGTCGCACGCACCGGCATGACCATGCCAAGGAGCCTGCTCCAGGCGCCCAGCAGCGGGCGCAGCACAGCAACGACCCGTCCGGCCCGCGGCAAGGTCAGCCACCGTGGGAGGAGATTGCCGCCAATGACCGTGGCCGGCACGACCATGACCAGGACCACCAGCGTCAACTGCCCGCTGCTCAGTCGCTGGAGCAGTCCCGGGATCATCACGCCGATGAGCACGACACCGAGCGACGTCGCGGCGGTCGCCGCGGCGACCTGCCGCTCGGTGCCGGCAAGCCAGGCAAGCGAATCAACGCCGCCACGCAGCCGCCGGGTGATCGCTTCGGCCAGCGCGACCCGGGCGGTCGTCACGAGCGCGGCCGAGCCGGCCGAGCCGAGGATGGCCAGCACCAGTCCGAGCAGGAGGAAGGCGATCATCACGGCTCGGTTTCCCCGTCGGGTGCCATCGCGCGAACGGGCGGGGCGACGACGACCCGCCCGACGCGACGCCGGTTGATCACCTCGACCGTGATCTCCCAACCGTCCACGGTCACTGCCTCCCCGGCGCGGGGGACACGGCCGAACTCCGCCAGGACCAGCCCCCCGACGGTCGCGACGTCGTTGCGCTCGAAGTCGTGGTCGATCTCGGCCTCGAGATCCGCAAGGGCCACCCCGCCCTGCACGGTCAGCCGACCATCCGCGTGATGCTGCAGCGGCTGCACTTCATCGGTGTCGTGCTCGTCGCGAATCTCGCCGACGATCTGCTCAAGAATGTCTTCCAGCGTGACGAGGCCAGCCGTCCCCCCGAACTCATCGACGACAACCGCGAGATGGCCTGGACCACGCTGGAAATCCCGCAGCTGCCGATCGAGTCGCTTCGCCTCGGGAACGAAGGCAGCGGGTCGGATCAATTGCTGCCACGCCCCCCGCGCGGGGTCGGTGGCCCGCAGCCTCGGGAGGATGTCCTTGGCGTAGATGACGCCCACCACGGCGTCCGGATGATCATCGAACACGAGGAGCCGCGCATGTTCGCTGCGGCGCAAGGTATTCACGACGGCGGATTCCGTCTCCGCCACATCCACCGCGATGATGTCGAGGCGCGGCGTCATGACCTCCGACACGGTCATCTCCGCGAGCGAAAAGACCCCCTCCGCCATCTCCTGGGGAGAAATTCGATCACTCGCTTCCTTCAACGCGGGGATGGCCGCGGCGTCCGGCTGCTGGAAACGCCGCGCAATCCAGAGCAACGGACGGAAGAGCGGTTCCATGGTCAACACGAAGCGACGGGCGGGTGGCACGAGGTCGGGCGCCACCACCGCGAGGAGGCGCGGGACGAGGTCGCCGAACGCCCAGACCAGCAGCGCCGCCAGCAGGATGCGCACCGCACCCATCCCGGGGGCATTGGTCCACCAGGCGCTTGCCATTGCCGCCATCACCCCGGCCAGCGTCAACCCGGTCAGATGCATCACATGAAGCACGCGGTCCGTCGGGAGGTCGAGCCCGGTTGGATCACGGGCGAGCGCCCGCGCGCCGAGCTCGCCGTCATCCTCACCCGCGAGGCCGATCATGGCGACCACGCCGAGGGCCGCCCCGGTCAATCCCCAGAGGGTTCCCTGCATCAGCGGCATCACCGCTGCAGTTCCCGCACGTAGTGTTCCTGGCGCTGCCACATCGCGGAGTGCTCCCGCCGCAACGACTCCGGGTGGTCATACCCGAGCACGTGCAGGGTGCCGTGCACCACAAGCCGCAGGATCTCCTCGCGCACCGGGAGGCGCCGACGCCGTGCCTCGCGTGCAGCCACGCTGCGGCAGAGATAGATGTCACCGGAGAGCGAACCGTCGGGTTGCGGCAGGGCAAACGAGATGACGTCGGTCGGGTAGTCATGCCCCTTGTAGGCCCGATTGAGCCGTCGCATGCGATGCGGACCGAGGAAGGTCACGCCGATCATGGCCGCGCGCTCCTCCCCGCGGAGGACGGTGTCGACCGCGCGACGCACCGCGGCAGCGGGGAACCCGCCGCTGGCCCCCCCGACCGTCACCGGGGCGTGGGCGTGATGCGTCATCAGCCCGCCTGATCCTCCGCATAGGCACGGACGATGTCGCGCACCAACCGGTGACGGACCACGTCCTCCTCGCCGAAGTAGTGGAAGCTGATCCCTTCGATCCCGGGCAGGATCCGCTCACACTGCACCAGACCGGAGTCCTCACGGCGCGGCAGGTCGATCTGGGTCTTGTCGCCGGTAATGACGGCCTTGCTGTTCACGCCGAGACGGGTCAGAAACATCTTCATCTG